>JBHALY010000117.1:0-2764 GCA_041827905.1 Neisseria dentiae | reverse complement strand
TTCGTCGCAGATATAGTCCACAGCGCCGCACAGCGGGTCGATATTGTCGAGGTTGACGGTGGGGGCGAACCAGCCGCTGTTCATCATTTCGATGGAAAACCACGATTCCAGCGCGCCGCAGGCGCCGAGGGTGTGGCCGAAGTAGCTTTTCTGCGAACTCATGGGCACGCGGCCGAACAAGGCGGCGGTGGCTTGGGTTTCGGCGATGTCGCCTTTTTCGGTGGCGGTGCCGTGGCCGTTGACGTAGCCGACCTGATCGGGCGTGATACCGGCCTCTTTCAAGGCGTTTTCCATACACCGCTGCATGGTGGTTTTCTGTGGCTGGGTGATGTGGGCGCCGTCGCTGTTGGCGCCGTAGCCGACGATTTCGGCGTAAATTTTGGCGCCGCGCGCAAGGGCGTGTTGCAACTCTTCCAACACCAGCATGCCTGCGCCTTCGCCGATCACCAGCCCGTCGCGGGCGGTGTCGTAGGGGCGCGGGGTCAGCCCGGGTTCATGGTTGCGGCGGCTGGCAGCGTAGAGCGAGTCGAACACATAAACTTCAGAGGGGCAGAATTCTTCGCTGCCGCCGCCCAGCATCATGTCGATCAGGCCGTATTTGATGGCTTCGTAGGAGTAGCCTATTCCCTGGCTGCCGGAGGAGCAGGCGCTGGAGGTGGGGATGATGCGGCCGGTGAGGCCGAAAAAGATGCCGATGTTGGCGGCGATGGTGTGCGGCATCATGCGCACATAGGTGTTGGCGTTGAAGTTGCGCGAATTGCCGTGCAACACCAAGTCGCCCATCACGCCCACGTCTTTGGTGCTGCCAACCGACGAGCCGGCGGCAACGCCCATGCGGCCGTCTTTAATGCGCTCGTCGCCCAAAAGCCCGGCATCGGCCAGCGCCTGTTCGGCGGCATCAACGGCCATTTGGGTGCCGCGACCCATGCCGCGCAACTGTTTGCGCGTCCAATGTTCGGGCGGGGCGTAGCCTTCTACCGGCGCGCCCAGCCGTGCTTCCAATTCGGGGAACTGTTCCGCCCAATCCATGAGTTTCACGGCGTTGCGGCCGCGGGCGAAGCCAGCCTGCACACTTTCCCAATCGCGCCCGAAGGCGGTGACGGCACCTATGCCGGTTATAACAACCCGTCTCAACACAAACCTCCGTTCACTGCAATCACCTGCCGCGTGATGTAGGCGGCTTTCTCGTCCATCAGAAACCGCACCGCGTGCGCCACTTCTTCGGGCGTACCCATGCGGTTGGCGGGCACGGCTTTTAAAATTTCTTCCACCGGCACATTTTCATCCACAATCTCGGTATCGATCAGGCCGGGCGCCACGCAGTTGACGGTGATTTTGCGTTTGGCAAGCTCCACCGCCAGCGCTTTGGCTGCGCCGATAACGCCGGCTTTCGAGGCGCTGTAGTTCACTTGGCCGCGGTTGCCGGTGAGGCCGGAAACGGAGGCCATGCACACGATGCGGCCGGCTTTGCGGCGGCGTATCATCGGCATTACCAACGGGTGCAGCACGTTATAGAAGCCGTCGAGATTGGTGCGCAACACGGTGTCCCAATCGTCGTCTTCAAAAGCGGGGAAGGCGTTGTCGCGGGTGAGCCCGGCGTTGAGCACCACGCCGTAATAGGCGCCGTGTTGTTCGATGTCGGCACTCAGCGCTTCGCGGCAGGCGGCGCGGTCGGCGATATCGAACTGCAACACGCGCGCTTGGCGGCCCTGTGCGCGGACGGTTTCGGCCACGGCTTCGGCTTCGCTGCGGCGGCTGCGGCAGTGCACCACGATGTCGTAGCCGTCGGCCGCCAGCGCCAGCGCGACGGCTTTGCCTATGCCGCGGTTGGAGCCGGTGATCAGAATGGTTTCGTTCATGCGTTTTCCTTGGGTTTTGTTTGAGGCCGTCTGAAAAAAGTTGCAACCGTTTTCAGACGGCCTGATTGTTTTGATGCGGGCTGTAAACGTTTAGCGACGCCTGCACCAACAGGCCGTCGGCCGGCAGCGTGTGCTTTTCGTGCTCGGGCGCATCGGTCCAGTAGAGCGCGCAGTCGAACACACCGAAGCCGGTGGCGTCCATCACCGATTCCTGCACTTTGACCAGCAGCCCGGTATGTATGGGAATGCTGTCGGCAAACAGGTTCAACTTGCGCGTGCCCAGCAGAAAGCCCAGCCGTATCGGTTCGCCAGCGTTATGGGCGTGGCAGCCGGTGAGCGCGCCTATGCCCTGCGCCATGATTTCCATGCCCAAAAAGCATGGCAGGCGGTTGTTTTGCAACAGGATATGGTCTGCACCCACCGTGGCGGTGGCGGTGAGGTGGCGCTCGCCGTAGTCGGTGATGCAGTCGAGCAGCACCATGCGGCCGCTGTGCGGCAGCAGCGGGGCGACGGCAGTGATAGGGCAGGTGAGGGGTGTGTTCATAAGCGTTTCGCGTGGTAAGACAACATCATTTTAAAAGCAAGATAAAGCCGATTATATTGCATTGCTGTTTTTTGGTAATCCCTTAGGTTAAAATGAGCAGCATTTCATTTGCCGGAAATTGTGATGGATTCCACCGAACATTGCCGTTTTTCTTTTGATATTGCCGCATGGCAGGCTTCGTCGGGCCGTGTGGCGGGCTTGGACGCCTGGAGGCAATGGGCGGCAGACGCTGCTTTTTCAGACGGCCTGCCCGATTATAAACCCGAGCTGGCTTTTTTGCCTGCTATGCAGCGCCGGCGTTTGGGCAAAGCCGCGCGTCTGATGTGTGACGCGGCATGGAATCTGGCCGAACAATATCCCG
>JBHALY010000116.1:0-3398 GCA_041827905.1 Neisseria dentiae | reverse complement strand
GCCGTCAGCCGCATCAAAGATGCCTGGCTGAATTTGCAGCGTACGCAAATCCGCGCGCCGATGGCAGGGCAGGTGGCCAAACGCAATGTGCAGGTGGGCCAGCGCATTGCGCCGGGCGCACAGATGATGGCGGTGGTGCCGATGCACAATTTGTGGGTGGACGCGAATTTTAAAGAAGTACAGCTGCGCAAAATGCGCATCGGCCAGCCGGTGGAAATGACTGCCGATTTATACGGCAGCCGCGTGGTTTACCGCGGCAAGGTAATGGGTTTGTCGGCAGGCACCGGCAGCGCGTTTTCATTGCTGCCGCCACAAAACGCCACTGGCAACTGGATCAAAGTGGTACAGCGCGTGCCGGTGCGCATCAGTTTGGATCCGCAGCAGGTGCGCGCATACCCTTTGCGCGTGGGTTTGTCGATGTCGGTTAAAGTGGATACGTCCGACACCGACGGCAAAACCATGGCCGAAGCGGGCGACAGAAGCGCGGTGGTGGCCGAAACCGATATCGTGGATTGGGCGGCGGCCGATGCTTTGATCGAACAGATTTTTGAGAAATACGCCAAATAACGGGCGCAACGAACAGGCCGTCTGAAACCCTTATTTCAGACGGCCTCAATATCTTCAAGGCCGGTGCTTTTATAAAATCGGCCGAAACTTAATAAAAAGCCGGTTTTTCATAATGCCCGCCCATGCGGCTTGAGGCCGTCTGAAAAACATAACCGCCGCTTAGGGAGTGTCGTCAGAAGGCTTGCGAAGCGGATTTTAACCAAAAATACCGCCGCAACGTTTTCTGACTACACTCCTAGGCAGCGGGCGGATCGAAACTTATGAACCAAGCAAAAACCTACCCGCCTTTAAAAGGCGCCAGCCTGGTGCTGGTTACGCTGGCGCTGAGCCTCGCCGTGTTTATGGAAGTGCTGGACACCACCATTGCCAACGTGGTGGTGCCGGTGATTGCCGGCGATTTGGGTGCGGCCGCCACACAGGGCACTTGGGTGATCACCGCGTTTGCCGTGGCCAATGCCGTTTCGGTGCCGTTAACCGGGTTCGTGGCGCGCCGTTTCGGCGAAGTGAAAGTGTTTTTGGGCGCGGTTATCGGCTTTGTGATTACCTCGTGGCTGTGCGGCATCGCGCCGAACTTGCAGATGCTGGTGCTGTTCAGGGTGTTGCAGGGCTTGGTGTCGGGGCCGTTGATTCCGTTGTCGCAAAGCCTGCTGATGGCCTCGTATCCGCCCGAAAAGCGCACGCAGGCGCTGGCGTTGTGGGCGATGACGGTGGTGGTGGCGCCGGTTTTGGGGCCGATTTTGGGCGGCTGGATTTCCGACAACTGGCATTGGGGCTGGATTTTCTTCATCAATATCCCTGTCGGCATCGCCGCTGCTTGGATAACGTGGAAACAACTCGGCCACCGCGAAACCGAAATCAAGAAAACGCCGATAGACTATACCGGCCTGGTGCTGATGGTGTTGGGCGTGGGCGCTTTGCAGATGATGCTCGACCGCGGCAAAGAGCTGGATTGGTTTGCTTCGGGCGAAATCATCGCATTGGCCGTGGTGGCGGTGGTGTGTCTGACCTATTTTGTGGTGTGGGAGCTGGGCGAAGAACACCCCGTGGTGGATTTGTCGTTGTTTAAAGACCGCAATTTCACCGTGGGCGTAATCGCCACCTCGCTGGGTTTTATGGTGTATATGGGTTCGCTGGTACTGTTGCCGCTGGTGTTGCAGTCAAATCTGGGTTACACCGCAACTTGGGCGGGCTTGGTGGCCGCGCCGGTGGGCATTCTGCCGATTATTCTGTCGCCGGTTATCGGCAAATTCGGCGGACGCCTCGATATGCGCTGGCTAGTAACCGCCAGTTTTTTGGTTTTTGCCTTCACCTTTCATTGGCGTACCAATTTTTATACCGGTATGGATATGGCCAACGTGGTTTGGCCGCAATTTTGGCAGGGCTTGGGTGTGGCCATGTTCTTTCTACCGCTTACCGCCATTACCCTGTCGCGTATGCAGGGCGCGCAGATTGCCGCCGCCAGCAGCCTGTCGAATTTTCTGCGCGTATTTATGGGCGGGGTGGGCGTGTCGGTGGTAACAACCATGTGGGAACGCCGGGAAGCCTTGCACCATGCCCGGCTCGCCGAAGAAATTACGCCTTATTCGACAGAAACCCAACAGGCCGTGCAAACTATGGTGCAGGCAGGCATCCGGCCGGAAGAAGGTTTGGCCAATATTGTCAAAAACATCACCCAGCAAGGCTTTATCATCGGGTCAAACGAAATCTTTTGGGCAGGCAGCCTGCTGTTTATCGTGATGATTGCAGTTATCTGGTTTGCCAAACCGCCTTTCGGTTCTTCGGGCGGAAGCGGGCATTAATGTTAGTTTAAAGGCCGTCTGAAATATTTTCAGACGGCATTTAAAGCATCTAAAACATCGGTTTATCGGAAGCTGAGCAATAAATCCCGAAACGCATTCGGATCTTTGATAAACGTCATTTCGCCTTCTTGCGGGAAGTGGAAGTCTAATAAACGCGAAACCCAAAAACGGATGCAGCCTGCGCGTTTGGCAATCGGATAATAACTGTGCTCGGCTTCGCTTAACGGCCGTATGCTTTCATATCCGGCTAAAAAAGCGGTTTCCAGCCCCGTATTCAATTTATTGTCGGCGGTGCGCGCCCAGTCGTTTACGGCAATAGCCAAGTCATACATAAAATTACCGTTGCAGGCGTAGTAAAAATCAATAAATCCCGCAACTTGGTCGCCATCGAGCAACACATTATCTTTAAACAGGTCAGCATGAATAATGCCGGAGGGCAGGTGGTCGCCGCTATTGTTGTCTAGAAAAAGAATTTCATTTTGCAGCAAATCGGTATCTTCGCCGTCGAGCACCGGCCGCAATTTGATGCTGGCATCGTGCCACCATTGCGTATAGCGCGGATTGTTCATTTTTAAAGGGAAATCCTGTCCGGCCAAATGCATTTTGGCCAGCATGGCGCCGGTGTGGAAACATTGGCTTTCAGTCGGCCAGCTGGTATCCGAACCTTTCAAACAAGTAACCAGACAGGCGGGTTTGCCCACCAATACCGAGTCGAACCTTCCGTCCTTGCGGGCAATCGGCGCAGGGCAGGCCACCCCGTTTTTGCTCAGATGCTGTTTGAGCATCAGAAAAAAAGGCAGCTCTTTCTGTTTAAGCACCTCGAACACCGTCAGCACAAAACGCCCGGCGGTAGTAGTTAGGAAATAATTACTGTTGGTGATTCCTTGGGCAATGCCTTGTAAAGAAATAAAATCACCCAAATCGTAATCAATCAGAAACTGGCGCATTTCATCATCGGAAACACTAGTGTAAACAGACATAGCCGAACCTTATTAAAGCGAACTTACTATCATATCAAACAAATGTGCCATC
>JBHALY010000115.1:0-5502 GCA_041827905.1 Neisseria dentiae | reverse complement strand
TTCGTAAATCACGTTGTGGATAAAGCCGGTATAGCCGTCCCAATCGTCGCCGGGTTGCGGGTCGGAAAGGGCGACGTGCCATTCGAAGTTGTCGTTTTCGGCTTGCAGCGTGTCGAAATCTTCCACATAAAACATTTCGCGTTTGGAGCGGGCACCATACCAGAAACTGATTTTACGCTTGGATTTCAAACGCTTGAGCTGGTCAAAAATATGCGAACGCATCGGCGCCATGCCTGCGCCGCCGCCGATAAACACCATTTCGGCATCGGTGTCTTTGGCGAAAAATTCGCCGAAGGGGCCGGAAATAATCACTTTGTCGCCGGGTTTGAGTGACCAGATATAAGAAGACATTTGGCCGGGCGGCACATCGGGGTTGTTGGGCGGAGGGGTGGCGATCCGCACGTTGAGCATGATGATGCCTTTTTCTTCGGGATAAGAAGCCATCGAGTAGGCGCGTACAATCGGCTCGTCCACTTTGGAAACGTAGCGCCACAGATTGAATTTATCCCAATCTTCGTGGTATTCCTCGGGAATATCGAAGTCTTTATAGGCCACGGTGTGCGGTTCGGCTTCGATTTGGATGTAGCCGCCGGCACGGAAGGGCACTTCTTCGCCTTCGGGAATCGCCAGTTTCAATTCTTTGATGAAGGTGGCTTTGTTGTCGTTGGAAATAACGGTGCATTCCCATTTTTTCACGCCGAACACTTCTTCGGGCAGCGCGATGTCCATATCGCTTTTCACGTTGACTTGGCACGACAGGCGGCAGCCTTCTTTGGCTTCGCGCTTGCTGATGTGGGAAAGCTCGGTGGGCAGGATGTCGCCGCCGCCGCTTTTCACCACCACTTTGCATTGGCCGCAGGAGCCGCCGCCGCCGCAAGCGGACGATACGAAAATGCCTTTGCTCGAGAGTGCGCCTAAGAGCTTGCCGCCGGCCGGCACGGTAATCGTTTTGTCGTCTTCATCGTTGATGGTGATGGTGATGTCGCCGGAGCTGACCAGTTTGGATTTGGCCAGCAGAATCATCACGGCCAAGGCCAAAATGATGACGGTGAACATCACGATGCCTAAAATGATTTCCATGCACGAGCCTCCTTATAACTGTATGCCGGAAAACGACAGAAAACCCAATGCCATCAGGCCGGCGCTGATGAAGGTGATGCCCAAGCCGCGCAATCCTTTGGGCACGTCGGCGTATTTCAATTTTTCGGTGATGCCCGCCAGCGCCACAATCGCCAGCATCCAGCCCAAGCCCGCGCCGGTACCGTACACGATGGATTCGGCGAAGTTGTAGTCGCGCTGAACCATAAACGACACGCCGCCGAAAATGGCGCAGTTTACCGTAATCAGGGGCAGGAAAATCCCCAGCGCGTTGTAGAGCGCGGGAAAATATTTGTCCAGAATCATTTCCAGAATCTGCACAATGGCGGCGATCACGCCGATGAAGGTGATGAAGCGCAGAAAGGTTAAGTCCACGCCCGGCATGATGGCGCCGTCTTTAAGCACCAGCGAATAGACCAGTTGGTTGGCCGGCACCGAAATCGCCAATACCACGGTAACGGCCACGCCCAAACCGAAAGCGGTGGAGATTTTTTTGGATACCGCCAAAAACGTACACATCCCCAAGAAGAAGGAGAGCGCCATATTTTCGATAAATATGGATTTCACAAAAATACTCAGATAGTGTTCCATGATTATTTCTCCGCTTGCTCGGGTTTCCAGGTGCGCAGACACCAGATAATGAGGGCGATAATGAAGAACGCGCTGGGAGCCAGCAGAAACAGGCCGTTGGCCTGATACCAGCCGCCGTCTTGAACGGTTTGCATGATGGTGATGCCGAACAGCTTGCCCGAGCCGATCAGCTCGCGGATAGTGGCTACAATCACCAGAATCACGCCGTAGCCGAAGCCATTGCCCAAGCCGTCGACCAAGCTTTCCAGCGGCGGCTCTTTCATGGCAAACGCTTCGGCGCGGCCCATCACGATACAGTTGGTGATGATCAGGCCGACGAATACCGACAGCTGTTTCGACAATTCGTAGGCGAATGCCTGCAACACCTGGTCAACCAAGGTTACCAGCGAAGCGATAATGGCCATCTGAACGATGATGCGCACACTGTTGGGGATATAGTTGCGGATTAACGAGATGAAAAAGCTCGAAAAGCCGGTTACCAACGCCACCGAAATAGCCATCACTACGGCGGTTTCCAGTTTGGTGGTTACCGCCAGCGCGGAACACACGCCGAGAATCTGCAAGGCAATCGGGTTGTTTTTCACAACCGGAGAAAACATTAGTTCCTTCAAACGTTTCGCGTCAGCCATGATTATTCTCCTGCTTTGATTTTAGCCAGATAGGGGCCGAAGCCGTTTTGGCTGAACCAATAATGAAACGAACCCTGCACGCCTTTGGTGGTCATGGTGGCACCGGAGAGGCCGTCCACACCGTGCTCTTTGTCGGAGGAAGCGCCTTTGCCGATGCGGATGGCGACATCGCCCTGCTCGTTATACAGCTTTTTGCCGACAAAATGTTTCTGCCACAACGGATTGGCGATTTCGCCGCCCAAGCCGGCGGTTTCGCCCTGCTCGTAATAAGTGATGCCGTTAACGGTGTTGCCGTCGGGCTTGACCGCCACGAAGCCGTACATCACCGACCACAAGCCGCTGCCGTGCATGGGCAGCACGATTTGGCCGGTTTTGCCGGAATCGTCTTTAATCAGATACACTTCGGCGTATTTGGCGCGGGTTTGAATGCCGGCCAGATCTTCTTCGGGTTTGATTCTCACGCTTTGCTGCGGATCTTTGGCAGCGGCACGGGCATCGAAGTCTTTCACGCCTTCCACATATTCGCCGGTGGCCAAATCCACAATGCGCGGCTCGACGCGCTCGGCATACACTTTGGGTACATCGGTGCCGTCTGAAAGCAGACCGGCGGCGCCCAAAATATTTCTCTGTTTGTCGAGCAGCTTTTTCTCGTTTTGGGCGGGTTTCAAGCCCACCGCCGCGCCGGCCACGATCACCGAACACAGCAGGCTGACGGCAACCACAACGGCCAGCGTGCCGCCGAAGCTGTCTTTATCAAACTTAGCCATTGCGAACCCTCCTGCGTTTGATATTCGCCTGAACAACAAAATAATCCAAAATCGGCGCAAACAGATTGGCAAACAGAATCGCCAGCATCATGCCTTCGGGGTAGGCGGGGTTGACCACGCGGATCAGCACGCACATCACGCCGATTAAGGCACCGTACCACCATTTGCCGACATTGGTAAACGAAGCGGAAACCGGATCGGTGGCCATAAACAGCATGCCGATGGCAAAGCCGCCCAACACCAGATGCCAATACCACGGCATGGAAAACATGGGGTTGGTGTCGGAACCGATGGCGTTGAACAGCAGCGAAGTGGCCACCATGCCCAGCATCACGCCGGCAATGATGCGCCAGGAAGCGATGCGGGCAAACACAATCAACGCACCGCCGATTAACAATGCCAGCGTGGAAACTTCGCCCATCGAGCCGGGCAGGTTGCCGATAAAGGCATCCATCCAAGTAATCGGCTGGCCGGTAACGGTGTGTTTCAAACCGGCCGCACCTTCGACGGCCCATTGCGAAAGCGCGGTTGCGCCCGAGAAACCGTCTACCGCCGTCCAAACGGCATCGCCGGAAATCTGGGCGGGGTAGGCGAAAAACAGAAAGGCACGGCCGGCCAGCGCGGGGTTCATAAAGTTTTTACCCGTGCCGCCGAACACTTCTTTCGCCATCACCACGCCGAAAGTGATGCCCAACGCAGCCTGCCACAGCGGCAGGGTAGGGGGCACGATTAAGGCGAACAGAATCGAGGTAACGAAAAAGCCTTCGTTGATTTCGTGTTTGCGGATAACCGAAAACAGCACTTCCCAAAAGCCGCCCACGGCGAATACCACCGCATAAATCGGCAGAAAGAAAACGGCACCCAGCGACAGCTTGCTGAAAATGCCCGCGTCGGTGCCCAAATTGATGCCCAGCCAGTGCGCCAGCGCATAATGCCAGTCGGCGGCGATGTTTTGTTCCAGCAGCCCCAGGTGGTTGACGGCGGCAATCGATTGCGCACCGACGTTATACATGCCGTAGAACATGGCCGGAAACAGCGCGATCCACACCATAATCATCATGCGTTTGGAGTCGAGCGCATCGCGCACGTGCGAAGCCTTGCGCGTTACCGTACCCGGCGTGTAGAGAAGGGTGGCGACCGCCTCATAGAGCGGATACCATTTTTCACGCTTGCCGCCGGGCAGGAAATCGGGTTCGATTTTTTCAAAAAAATGTTTCAATCCCATATTCAGCCTTCTTTCTCAATCTTGTCCAGCACATTGCGCAGCAGCGCGCCGTATTCGTATTTGCCCGGGCAGACGAAACTGCACAGCGCCAAATCTTCTTCGTCCAGCTCCAGGCAGCCCAACGCCTGCGCGCTGTCGGTGTCGCCGACAATCAGGTCGCGCAGCAGCAGGGTGGGCAGGATATCCAGCGGCATCACGCGCTCGTAGGTGCCGATGGGCACCATCGCACGTTCGCCGCCGTTAACGGCCGAAGTGAAGTTGAACAGTTTGCTTTTTAAGAAATGGCCGAGGGTGGTGCGGGTTACCGTGTATTTGTCGGCGCTGGGAAGCACCCAGCCGAACAGCTCTTTGGCACGGCCTTCGGCAATCACCGAGATTTGGTTGTGGTAGCGGCCCAGATAATCGTGCGGGCCGGCGGCCACCGCACCGTTGAGCACCGAACCGGAAATCACGCGGTTTTCGCCGTCTTTCAATCCGCCCGCCGTCAGTTCGGAAATTTTCGCGCCCAATACCGTGCGCAGCAGGCGCGGCTGTTTCACCTGCGGGCCGGCCAGCGACACCACGCGCGAAACGTCCAATTCGCCGGTGGCAAACAGATGGCCGATGGCGATAACGTCTTGATAGTTTACCGTCCACACCGTTTTGTTGGCGCCGACGGGTTCGATAAAGTGGATGTGTGTGCCCGACAAACCGGCCGGGTGCGGGCCGCTAAATTCGTGAACGGCGGTATTTTGGCCGTCTGCAACCGGAATGTCGGCGCCGGCGGCTTTGCACACATGGATTTTGTTGGCGGTTAGGCGGCTCAGAACCAATAAGCCGCGGGCGAAATCGTCGGCGCGTTCCCGAACCACCACCTGCGGGTCGGCGGCCAGCGGGTTGGTGTCCATGGCGTTGACGAATATGGCGGCAGGTTCGGCGTCTGCGGCGGGCACTTTGCTGAAAGGGCGGGTACGGAAAGCCGTCCACAAGCCCGAAGCGAGCAGATTGCGGCGGATTTCCTCAGCGCTCAAGCGGTTAAGGGCTTCGGGGGCGTAACGCTCGAACGTAATCCGTTCGTTGCCTTCCACGGCGATCACCACCGATTGCAACACCCGTTTTTCGCCGCGGTGGATGGCGGCAACCCTGCCCGAGGCCGGGGCGGTAAACACCACGCCGGGGTTTTTCTTGTCCTCGAACAGCACTTGGCCTTTCT
>JBHALY010000114.1:0-2981 GCA_041827905.1 Neisseria dentiae | reverse complement strand
CGCTACGCGGTTATCGACAGCAACCGTGAGCGCGAAGCCGTGCGGCAATCTATCGAAGCCGCGCTAAACCGACATTTCCGGCTCTGATTGAATTTTGATTGGATATCGAAAGGCCGTCTGAAACATTTTTCAGACGGCCTTAAAGTATTTTTGCAAAGATCTCGGCCCGAAGCTTTACGAAAGCTGTGTCTGCTTCCAAACACCCGCTCTGTTAAGCGCCGTATTCCGCCCACAGCTGGTCTTGCAGGCTTGCCTCCTCTCCGCCTTCGGCAGGCTCGGCGCGCGCGTAGCTGCCGTCGGGGCGCATCAGCCATGCCTGCCGGTTGTCTTGCAGGGCAAGGGTGAGGCCTTCGCGTATCACGCGGGCTTTCAGGGCGGCGTCTTCGATGGGCGTGCAGGTTTCGATGCGGCGGAAGAAGTTGCGGCCCATCCAGTCGGCGCTGGAAATATAGGTGTTTTCTTCGCCGTCGTTATAAAAATAATACACGCGCGAGTGTTCGAGCTGGCGGCCGATGATGGAGCGCACGCGGATGTTGTCGGACAGGCCGGGCACTTCGGGGCGCAGGGCGCACATGCCGCGCACGATTAAATCAATCTGCACGCCGGCGGCGCTGGCTGCGTAAAGTGCTTCGATGATGCCGGGTTCGATCAGCGAATTCATCTTGGCGATAATCCATGCGGGGCGGCCGTCTTGGGCGTGGCGCATTTCGCGCGCTATGCTTTCCATCAGCATAGCGTGCAGGGTAAACGGGCTTTGGTAGAGTTTGTTCAGACGGCCCGGCTGCCCTAATCCGGTGATTTCCATAAACAGGGTGTTGACGTCGGCGGTGAGGTCTTCGTCGGCGGTAATCAGGCCGAAATCGGTGTAGATGCGCGAGGTGCCTTGGTGGTAGTTGCCGGTGCCCAAGTGGGCGTAACGTTTGAGCACGCCTTCTTCACGGCGGATCACCAGCGCCATTTTGGCGTGCACTTTGTAGCCAAACACGCCGTACACCACGTGCGCGCCGGCGTTTTCAAGCTGCTGCGCCCAGTTGACGTTGTTGGCTTCGTCGAAACGCGCCATCAGCTCCACCACCACGGTAACGATTTTGCCCGCCTGCGTGGCGCGCAGCAGGGCCTTCACCAGCTCGGAGCTGCTGCCGGTGCGGTAAATCGTCATTTTGATGGCCACCACGTCGGGGTCGGCGGCGGCTTCCTGAATAAAGCGCACCACCGGCTCGAACGATTGGTAGGGATGGTGCAGCAGCACGGGGGCGGCGGCTGCGGCGTCAATCACCGATTTGCCTTTGGTCAGGCTTTTGGGCAGCCCCGCCGTGCGAGGCGGAAACTTTAAATCGGGGCGGTCTACCATATCGGGCACGGCCATCAGGCGCACGAGGTTGACGGGGCCTTTCACTTGATAAAGTTCGTTGATATCGAGTTTGAAATGGCCGAGCAGAAATTCGTAGATGTGGGCGGGGCAGGTTTCGGCTACCTCTAGGCGCACGCCGTCGCCGTATTCCCTGTCTTGCAGTTCGCTTTGGATGGCGGTGCGCAGGTTTTTCAGGTCTTCTTCGTCAACGGTCAGGTCGCTGTCGCGGGTGAGGCGGAACTGGTGGCAGCCTTTGACTTCCATGCCGGGGAAGAGTTTGCCGACGTATTCGTGCAGAATCGACGATAAAAACACGAAGCCGTTGTCGCCGTTGCAGATTTCGGGCGGCAGTTTGAGCACGCGCGGCAGGATGCGCGGCGCCTGCACGATGGCCATGCCCGATGCGCGGCCGAATGCGTCGGTGCCCACCAATTCGACAGCGAAGTTGAGCGATTTGTTGAGCGGGCGCGGGAACGGGTGCGAAGGGTCGAGGCCGATGGGGGTGAGGATTTGCAGCAGCTCGCGGTCGAAATAATCTTGAATCCACGCGCGCTGTTCGGGTGTCCAGTTGCGGCGGCGGTAGAAATGTATGCCTTCTTTGCTCAAGGCCGGTTGCAGCTCTTCGTTAAACAGGGCGTATTGCTCGCGTATCAGCGCGCGGGCTTCTTCGCGGGCAGCGGCGATGGTTTCAGCGGGGGTTTTGCCGCTGTCGAGAATCAAATTGGGGCGCTGCTTCTGCTCGCGCTTGAGATAGGCCATGCGCACTTCAAAAAATTCGTCGAGGTTCGACGATACGATGCATAAAAAGCGCAGGCGCTCCAACAGCGGCACGCGCGTATCCTGCGCCTGCGCCAACACGCGGCGGTTGAAGGCCAAAAGGCTGAGTTCGCGGCAGAGTAATCGGTTGGTTTCAGACATTATTTGCTCCGTAATCCGGCGGTATGGATATTAATCGTAAAGTATAGCGTTTTTCGGCAGCGGTTTCATAACCATAACGACAGGCCGTCTGAAAAACATTCAGACGGCCTAACTATCGGTTAATCAACCACTAAAAGCAAATTATGCGCCGAACACTTTGAAGCGGCCTTCCAACGGGGCAAACGTTTTTTCGCCTGCGGGGGCTGCAATGCCGCCGAACACCATTTGCGCGCGCAGAGTCCACGAAGCGGGAATATCCCACTCTTTGGCCACGGCCGCGTCAATCAGCGGATTGTAGTGTTGCAGGTTGGCACCGACGCCGGCTGCGGCCAGCGTGGTCCACACGGCATATTGGTGCATGGCGTTAGTGTGCTCGGCCCAAACGGGGAAGTTGTCGGCATAAGCGGGGAATTGCGCCTGCAAACCTTTTACTACCTCTTGGTCTTCAAAAAACAACACCGAACCTGCGGCAGCTTTAAACATATCGAGTTTTTGTTGGGTCGGCTCGAATTTGTCGGCAGGAACGATGGCACGCAATGCGTCTTCGGCAAACTGCCACAATTTTTCATGCTCGGCGCCGAACAGCACCACCACGCGGGTAGATTGCGAATTAAACGAAGAAGGCGTGTGCAGCACGGCGTGCTCGACGATGCCCGCCACGTCCGCCGCCGGCAGCGGCAGGTTTTTATTTAACGCATAAACCGAACGGCGG
>JBHALY010000113.1:0-9849 GCA_041827905.1 Neisseria dentiae | reverse complement strand
GTTACTAACAGATAAGTGGTTTAACTAAACTTAAGGCCGTCTGAAAACAAGCGCAATGCGGTTTCAGACGGCCTTAAAATATTTTAAACGCTATTATTTAAACCACGATTTGATTTTTTGGAACAGCGACATACTCTGCTTCTCAAAGCCGTCGTCCGGCTGCGCGGCGGGCGGCGGGGCTTCGCGATGTACGGGCAGCGCACCGAAGCTCTGCGCCACCGGCATGATTTCGATGCTGTTCACATTCATATGGGCGGGGCGCTGGTAGAGCCACAAAGCCGTGTCGGCAATATCCTGAGGGCGGATAAACTGCACGTGTTCATACAGCTTGGCCGCGCGTTCGCCGTCGCCCTTGAAACGCACGTTGGAAAACTCGGTATCGCCGCACAAACCCGGCTCGATGTTGCTCACGCGCACGCCCGTGCCCGCCAAATCGGCACGCAGGTTGAGGCTGAACTGGCGCACATAGGCTTTGGTGGCGCCATACACATTGCCGCCCGGATAAGGGTAAGTGCCCGCAATCGAACCGAGGTTGATGATATAGCCGCTTTTGCGTTCCACCATCTGCGGCAGCACTTGGCGGGTTAAATAGCTCAAGCCGATGATATTGGTTTGGATCATGGTTTCCCAATCGTTGAAATCGGCTTTATCCGCCCCGTCGAGGCCGAGCGCCAAACCGGCGTTGTTGATCAGGCAGTCGATTTCGGCGAAGTTTTCCGGCAGGCTCTGCAAAGCATGATAGATGGATTCGGTGCGGGTCATATCCATTTCCAGCGGGTGGAAACGCTCGCCCAACTCCGCCTGCAAGGCTTCCAGCTTGTGCAGCCGCCGCGCGGCGCCCACCACTTTGTAACCCGCCGTCACAAAGCTGCGGCACATGGCTTCACCGAAACCGGCCGATGCGCCGGTGATTAAAATCGTCATATTCTTCTCCTCAATAAAATGCAAACGGTTTGATGTGCGCCGTTTGCGGAACACCCGCCGCCGCGCGGTTTCGGGTATGATAACGGAACCATAAGAACCATAGTAGCATAAGGAAACACCAGCATGAAAACCAAACTGACTGCGGCTTGCGCGGCCGCCGCCGTATTTGCCCTTTCCGCCTGCGGCGGTGCGCCCGCCGATGTAGCCAAAGGGCCGATATCCGAAGCGCGCACCACCGCTTTCAAAACGATGATGCCCAATTTCAGCAGCATGGGCAAAATGGTGAAAGGCGATGAGGCTTACGACGTTGAAAAATTCAAAGCCGCCGCCGCCACGTTTGCCGAAGAGAGCAAAAAACCGTTTGAATATTTTCAGAAAGACGAACAGGGCGACGGCGACACGCTGCCGGTAACGTGGGAAAACCCCAATGCCTTTAAAGCCGAACAAGAAAAATTCTACGCCGCCGTGGGCGAACTGAACGCACAGGCGCAAACCGGCAAGCTCGAAGCTATCAAAACCGCTTATGACAAAGTGGGTGCAAGCTGCAAATCCTGCCACGATACGTTCCGCAGGCCGAAGTGATTTTTAAGCGTTCGCTTTGTTTGAGACCGCTGTAAGTTTGTTTAGGCCGTCTGAAATACTTGATTCCGTCATTGCAGATGGGGGTTTTGCAAAGGTCTCAGCCCGGCAATGACGAGCGGAAGTTGCCGGAAAACGTATAAATAAAACGGTTATCAAGCAAGCGGCTCAATCCTAGTAAGCCACTATATTGATTAACAAAAAAGGCCGTCTGAAAACTTTTCAGACGGCCTTTGCTGCCAAATCGGCTACAGTAAATAACGCTTATTTCTTCAACCGCCCGTGCAGCTCCTGCACGCTGTACACGCCTAGGGCGTTCATGCTTTTGGCGCCTTCGCTCATGGCTTCGCCGCCAGCGATGGTGGTGTATTGCGGCACGCGTTGGGTGAGTGCGGTGCGGCGGATGCTGTGGCTGTCGGCCACCGATTGCGCGTCGCTGCTCACGGTGTTTACCACCACGGCGATTTCGCCGTTTTTGATGGCATCAACGATGTGCGGGCGTCCTTCAAGCACTTTGTTGATCACGGCCACGTCTTCCACGCCGTTCTCTTTCAGATAGGCCGCAGTGCCGCGCGTGGCGACCAGGCTGTAGCCGAGCTGCTGGAAGTTTTTGGCGGTTTTCACCACCAGCGGTTTGTCTTCGTTGCGCACGGCGAGGAACACTTTGCCGCTTTCGGGCAGGCGTTCGCCCGCGCCCAGTTGCGATTTCAGATAGGCTTCGCTGAAGGTGGCGCCCACGCCCATTACTTCACCGGTGGAGCGCATTTCGGGGCCGAGAATGGTGTCCACACCGGGGAACTTGATAAACGGGAACACGGCTTCTTTCACGGCGTAAAAATCGGGAATCACTTCTTTTTCAACGCCTTGCTCTTTCAGGCTGATGCCCGCCATCGCGCGCGCGCCCACTTTGGCCAGCGGCACAGAAGTGGCTTTCGACACAAACGGCACGGTGCGCGAGGCGCGCGGGTTTACTTCAAGCACGAACACCACGCCGTCCTGCACGGCAAACTGCACGTTCATCAGGCCGACCACGTTCAGCGCGTAGGCCATGGCTTTGGTTTGGCGGCGGATTTCGTCTTGCACGTCTTCGGAGAGCGAATACGGCGGCAGCGAGCAGCCGGAGTCGCCCGAGTGGATACCGGCCTGCTCAACGTGCTGCATGATGCCGCCGATCACCACCTCTTTGCCGTCTGAAACGCAGTCCACGTCCACTTCGATGGCGTTATTCAGGAAGAAATCGAGCAGCACGGGGCTGTCTTCGGATACTTGAACCGCTTCGCGCATGTATTTCTGCAACTCTGCGGCCGAATGCACCACCTGCATGGCGCGACCGCCCAATACATACGAAGGGCGCACCACCAGCGGGTAGCCGATTTCTTCGGCCAGCACCAGCGCTTCTTCTTCGTTGCGCGCGGTGCGGTTGGGCGGTTGGCGCAGGCCGAGATCGTGCAGCACTTTTTGGAAGCGTTCGCGGTCTTCGGCGGCGTCGATCGAATCGGCGGAAGTGCCGATGATGTTGACACCGTTTTCCACCAGCGCATTAGCGAGTTTCAGCGGGGTTTGGCCGCCGTAGTGCACGATTACGCCCCACGGGTTTTCGGTGCGCACGATTTCGAGCACGTCTTCCAGCGTGAGCGGCTCGAAATAGAGGCGGTCGCTGGTATCGAAGTCGGTGGACACAGTTTCGGGGTTGCAGTTCACCATAATGGTTTCAAAACCCGATTCGCGCAGCGCCAACGCCGCATGCACGCAGCAGTAGTCAAACTCGATGCCCTGGCCGATGCGGTTGGGGCCGCCGCCGAGAATCATCACTTTTTTGTTGGTCGACGGCCGCGCTTCGCATTCCTCTTCATAAGTGGAATAGAGATAGGCGGTGTCGGATTGGAACTCGGCTGCACAGGTATCCACGCGCTTGTACACGGGGTGCAGATTCAGGCCATAGCGGTGTTCGCGCACTTCTTTTTCAGACAGGCCTAACAATTGCGCCAAACGCTTGTCTGAAAAACCTTTGCGTTTCAAACGGCGCAGGGCGGCGTAATCCAAATCGTTCAGACGGCCGTCTGAAACCTTTTGCTCTTCGGCCACGATGTCTTCGATTTGCGCCAAAAACCATGGATCAATCGCGCAGATTTCGTGGATTTCTTCTTTGCTGAAACCGGCGCGGAACGCATCGGCCACATACAGAATGCGGTCGGGGCCGGGGTTGGCCAGCTCGCGGCGGATTTCGGCCTTGTCGTCGGTTTTCGGGTTGAAGCCGCTCAAGCCGGTTTCCAAACCGCGCAGGGCTTTCTGCATCGATTCCTGAATGGTGCGGCCCATCGCCATCACCTCGCCCACCGATTTCATCTGCGTGGTTAGGCGGTCGTCGGCGGCGGGGAATTTTTCAAAGGCGAAACGCGGGATTTTGGTTACTACATAGTCAATCGAAGGCTCGAACGACGCGGGCGTGCGGCCGCCGGTGATGTCGTTGCGCAACTCGTCCAAAGTAAAACCTACCGCCAGCTTGGCCGCCACTTTGGCAATCGGAAAGCCCGTGGCCTTGGAAGCCAGCGCCGAAGAGCGCGACACGCGCGGATTCATCTCGATCACAATCATCTCGCCGTTGGCCGGGTTAACGGCAAACTGCACGTTGGAACCGCCGGTGTCCACACCGATTTCGCGCAACACCGCCAAGCTGGCATTGCGCATGATTTGGTATTCCTTATCGGTGAGCGTTTGCGCGGGCGCAACGGTAATACTGTCGCCGGTGTGCACGCCCATCGGGTCGAAGTTTTCAATCGAGCAGATGATGATGCAGTTGTCGTTTTTATCGCGCACCACCTCCATTTCATACTCTTTCCAACCGAGTACAGACTGCTCGATCAGCAATTCGTGCGTGGGCGAGGCATCGAAACCGCGCTCGCAAATCGCCATAAATTCGTCTTTATTGTAGGCAATGCCGCCGCCCGAACCGCCCATGGTGAAAGACGGGCGGATCAGTGTGGGAAAGCCCACCTGCTCCTGCGCCGCCAGCGCCTCGTTCATGGTGTGACAAACAAACGATTTCGGGCAGTGCAAGCCGATTTTTTCCATCGCCTCTTTAAAGCGGCCGCGGTCTTCGGCCTTGTCGATTGCGTCTTCGGTAGCGCCGATCAACTCGACGTTATATTTCGCCAGCACGCCGTTGCGCGCCAAATCCAGCGCACAGTTGAGCGCCGTTTGGCCGCCCATGGTCGGCAGCACCGCATCGGGGCGCTCCTTGGCGATAATCTTTTCCACGGTCTGCCACATAATCGGCTCGATATAGGTAACATCGGCCATATCGGGGTCAGTCATAATCGTGGCGGGGTTGGAATTGACGAGAATGACTTTATAGCCCTCCTCGCGCAAAGCCTTGCACGCTTGCGCGCCGGAATAGTCGAACTCGCAGGCTTGGCCGATCACAATGGGGCCGGCGCCGATGATTAAGATGGATTTTAGGTCGGTACGTTTGGGCATGGTGGATCCTTTAATGGGATTTATTTCAAAGGGCTAAGATATAAGCCCATACGGATAGAAAAAATGGAAAAAAGTAAAAATAAAATAAAAAATAAAAATCTTATTTTATTATTTGAGCATTTTCTAAAATAATAGTAACGATATTGAAGCACACGGGAAAATAGAAAAATAGGCAAAAATATACCAAAAAATATCAAACCAGTAAGAGAAAATATTATGTCAAATGGATCGATAGTGTGATCGGAAATAAAAGATGATTTATTAAATAAAATTATAAGAAAAGTTAAGCTTGTAACTATTGTTAGCAAATCTTCCATTACTCTGTATGGTTCTTGCGGCGTATTTTGTGTTTTTTTAATATATTGTTTAGAAGTCAAATCTGTTCGACTAAAAAAACAAACAGATGCAATAAGCCACGTGATAGAAAATATTACTATATTACCTATATAGGCAATTATTTGCTTTTTTTCTTCTGAAAGATAAGCCGAAACGTTGTAATATAAAATTATTAAAAATCCAAAAATAGAAAAAAAAGATAGGGGAAGTACCTTAAGATTTTTTATAATTTGTTCTTTTAAAGAATTTTGTTTTTCTGATTCCAAATAGGAAGCATATAAAGATAATATAATTACGATTATAAATATTATCAATAACGCTTTTAAAAGTATGTCCATAGCAATCAACATAAATAAACACACGTTGTTTAAAAAATCAACCTAGCAAGCGTAGGTTGGGTTGCAAACCCAACATTACACTCTTCAATTATTTCAAAATATTGGGTTTGCCCACCCAATCTCTTTAACGGGTCAATACCCAATATCTTCTTAAATTTAACGGTTTTGTTGGGTTTGCAACCCAACCTACGGGGTGGCTGAAATTTTCTACAGGCCGTCTGAAAACTTGGAACACGCGTGGGTTGGGTTGAAAACCCAACATCACACCCTTCAATTATTTCAAAACGTTGGGTTTGACAACCCAACTTCTCTAACGGGTCAATACCCAATATCTTCTTAAATTTAACGGTTTTGTTGGGTTTGCAACCCAACCTACGGGGCGGCTGAAATTTTCCACGGGCCGTCTGAAAACTTGGAACACGCGTGAGCAAGCGTAGCAAGTGTAGGTTGGGTTGAAAACCCAACATTACATCGTTCAATTATTTCAAATTGTTGGATTTGCCCACCCAATTTCTTTAACGGATCAATACCCAACCTCTTCTTAAATTTAACGGTTTTGTTGGGTTTGCAACCCAACCTACGGGGTGGCTGAAATCTTCCACAGGCCGTCTGAAAACTTTGAACACGCGTGGGTTGGGTTGAAAACCCAACATCAAACCATTCACTTATTTCAAAACGTTGGGTTCGACAACCCAACTTCTCTAACGGGTCAATACCCAATATCTTCTTAAATCCAACGGTTTTGTTGGGTTTGCAACCCAACCTACGGGGCGGCTGAAATTTTCCACGGGCCGTCTGAAAACTTGGAACACGCGTGGGTTGGGTTGAAAACCTAACATCAAACCACTCACTTATTTCAAAATGTCGGGTTTGATAACCCAAGCTGCCTGTTGGTTTGACAACCTATCTTTCACTATTCGCCGAAACTACCATCTGCTTCTGCCCCGCCCGCCCAATCTGCGGGCAACAAACCTTGCTGCACATACCGGTGAAACGATGAATACGGCCAATCCGCCACATGGGATACATAACCGTGTTTCACCGGATTGATATGAATATAATCAATATGGGCGTTCAAATCCCGCTCGTCGCGGATTTGGTGTTCCCAATACCGCCGCTGCCAAATACCCCGCTCGTTTTTGCGCTGCCGCGACGGGGATACGGCTTCGGTTTTCGGTATGGCTTGGGAAAACCTGGCCTTAATCATCCGTAATCTGGCGGGGTAATCGCTGTCGTTTTCAGGCAGCCTGATCAATAAATGCAAATGTTCGGGCAATACGCAAACGGCAATGATTTCAAACGGGTGGCGCTGTTTGACTTCGGAAAATGCCCGCCGCAAATCATCAATATGCCGTACCAGCCAATCTTGTTTTCTGTCTTGCAAGGCAAGCGTGAAGAAATAGCAGCCGCCCGGGGCAAATGCACGGCGGTAGCGCATGGTTTGCTCCTGTATGTTATTTTGTTGGGTTTTCAATTTAGCTGTAGGTTGGGTTGAAAACCCAACATCACACCGTTCAATTATTTCAAACCGTTGGGTTTGGCAACCCAACCTACAGGATTCTGAACAAAGATGTTCAGACAGGCATATCTCTTACAACCCCGCCGTCCACATTTTTACGGCGAAACCGATAAACAGCACGCCGACGGCAGCCATGGCGGCGGCGGATATTTTGGTGTGCCGTTTAAACGCGCGGGTGAGTGTGCGGCCGGCGAACACCAGCGTGTTTAAATAAAGCAGGCTCACCAGCTGCAAAATCACGGCCAGCGCGAGAAAACTCAGCGCGGGGTGCGGGTAGGCCGGATCGACGAACTGCACGAAAAACGATAGGAAAAACAGTATCGCTTTCGGGTTGGTTAGGCTCAGCAGCAGCGCGCGTTTGAAAATGTGCTGCGGCTCGGGCGGGTTGTTTGCGCCGTTCGGCGAGGCCGTTGCGCCCGGCCGGAAGTGCCATTTTTTGGCGGCGCCGCGCAATAGGTTGCAGCCGATATAGGCCAAGTATAACCCGCCGGCGAGCTTGATACCGTGAAACAGGGCGGGATAGAGCTTGAGCAGGGTGCCGGCGCCCAATACGGTGGCGAGTATCAGCAGGCTGTCGCCCAGCAAGATGCCCGCCACGGCGCGGTAGGCGGCCTTGGCGCCGTGTTGCCCGGCAACGGTGAGGCAATACATGGAATTGGGGCCGGGCAGCAGGATAACGGCGATGGTGCCGATAATATAGGCGGCAAGGTCGGTTATGCCGAACATTTTCAGACGGCCTTAGGGTAGGTTATCAAGTTAAAGAACAATGGCCTGTGCGTTAAAAGCTGGTAATAAACGTGATCAGGCCGAGAAAAATGCCGGGCGCGTTGGCCAGCGCCACGGGAATATCGCGGTTTTTTTTAAACAGGGCGTAAATCACCCATAAGGTGCAGTTGATTGCGGCCACCAAAGGTTGCAGCCATGCGCCTTTCTGGCCGGCTAGATTCATTTGTATCTGCGGAATATAGGCAACATACATGCCCACCGCCATCATGGTAGCGACGATGGATAAGATGCGGATTTGTTTGTCGGTAAATGCCATGGTTGTTCTCTGTTTTTGAAGCTTTTTGTTGTTTTTTGTTTTTCAGACGGCCTATGTTGAGTTGAGGCCGTCTGAAAATATAGATTCAAATATAACGGCTGATTTCTAATAAATTGCCGTCGGGGTCGCGCAGGTAAACCGATTCGATCGCGCCGACTGCGCCCGTGCGCGGCACGATGCCACTTAAGGCTTCGATGCCGTGCGCCTCCAGCTCGGCCAGCACCTGAGGCAGCGGGGTGTCGGTGAGCAGGCATAAATCGGCCGTGCCGCAGCCGGCGTTTTGCGCATTGGGCAACACTTCGGCGCCGCGCCGGTGCAGGTTGATTTTCTGGCGTCCGAACAGCAGCGCCTTGCGGCCTTCGCCGAACGTGATTTCTTCCATGCCCAGCACTTGGGTGTAGAAGGCAACGCTGCGCGGAATATCGGCAACGGTTAATACCAAATGGTCGAGCGCGGTAATGTTCATTTCAAGCGGCCTTTTCAGACAGGCATTTCAGACGGCCTTGGCCGCTTTCATGCTGTCGATAAATTTATCAAACAGATAAGCCACGTCGTGCGGGCCGGGGCTGGCTTCGGGGTGGCCTTGGAAGCTGAATGCCGCCTGGCCGGTCAGCTCGATGCCTTGCAGCGAACCGTCGAACAGCGAGCGGTGGGTTACTTTAACGTGCGCGGGCAGGCTGTCGGCATCCACTTCAAAACCGTGGTTCTGGCTGGTGATCATCACTTTGCCGCTGGCCAAATCCTGCACGGGGTGGTTGGCGCCGTGGTGGCCGAACGCCATTTTGCGGGTTTTGCCGCCCACCGCCAGCCCCAGCAATTGGTGGCCCAAGCAGATGCCGAACAGCGGCTTTTTGCTCTCCAGCAGGGTTTTCACGGCGGCAATGGCGTAATCGCAAGGCTCGGGATCGCCGGGGCCGTTGGACAAGAACACGCCGTCGGGGTTTAAGGCCAGCACATCAGCGGCGGGCGTTTGCGCCGGCACCACGGTCAGGCGGCAGCCGCGCTCGGCGAGCATACGCAAAATATTGGTTTTCACACCGAAATCGTAGGCCACCACATGATAAGGCTGTTTTTCGGGGCTGCCGAAACCTTGGCCGAGCTGCCATTCGCCTTCCGTCCATTGGTAAGCTTCGGATACGGTTACTTCTTTAGCCAAATCCTTGCCCACCATGCTGCCGAACGCAGCAATCAGCTCGCGCGCCTTCTCTTCGGTGGCATCCGCACCGGTGAGAATCGCGCCTGCCTGCGCGCCCTTGTCGCGCAGAATGCGGGTGAGGCGGCGGGTGTCGATGTCGGCAATCGCCACGGTTTGGTTGCGCACCAGATAGCCCTGCAAGCTTTCGCTGCTGCGGAAATTGCTGTGCAACAGCGGCAGGTCGCGGATAATCAGGCCGGCGGCATACACCGCGCGGCTTTCCGTGTCTTCGCCGTTGGCACCGGTGTTGCCGATGTGCGGATAAGTGAGGGTAACGATTTGCTTGCAGTAAGAGGGGTCGGTGAGGATTTCCTGATAACCGGTCATGGAAGTATTGAACACCACTTCGCCGGAAGTCGTGCCGTTAAAACCCACCGAGGTGCCGTGAAACACGCTGCCGTCGGCGAGCACTAAGATTGCGGGTGTGGTCATGATGGGT
>JBHALY010000112.1:0-4097 GCA_041827905.1 Neisseria dentiae | reverse complement strand
TTTTCGGTTTCTTCGTCGTGGCCGGCCATGTGCATATAGCTGACGCGCGCCAAATCGGTGCGGTCGATGTAGTCGCGCGGGGCGACGATGCCGTGGTTGACGGCGTTAACGTAGATATTGTTGATGTCCAGATGAATGTCGCAGTCGGCCTCGCGCACCACGGCGTTGAGAAACTCGGATTCGTCCATCTCGGCAATCGGGTTGTGGGCGTAATACGAAGTGTTTTCCACGGCGATGCGCATTTCGAGAATATCCTGCACCGCCCGGATGCGCGCGGCGGTGTGGCGCACCGACTCTTCGGTAAACGGCAGCGGCAGCAGGTCATAAATATGGCCGTGGTGGCTGCAATAACTCAAATGCTCCGAAAAAAAGCCGATGCGGTATTGCCGCAAAAATGCTTTGATTTGTTTGAGAAAATCAAGCTGCAACGGGTCTTGCCCGCCCAGCGAGAGCGACAGGCCGTGGCAGGCAATGGGAAAGCGTTCGGCCACTTCATCAAACTGCTTGCGTGCCGCGCCGCCCATTCTCAACCAGTTTTCGGGGGCGATTTCAATGAAACGGATCGGGCTGTTGTTTCGGTCAAGCTGCAAGAAATCGGCGGCCATGCTGCGTTTGTAGCCCAAACCGGCGCCGTGCAAGGTATTCATTCCATCTCCTTTATCATGCTGTTCCAACCATACGGGGCGAAAAGGCCGTCTGAAAACGGCAAACCTTTTCAGACGGCCTCAAGCACTTATTTGCTGCCGCACTTGCCTTCGCCGCATTTACCTTCGGCGGCTTTGGTGGGTTTCTTTTTCGCCGAAGCACCGCACTTGCCTTCGCCGCACTTGCCTTCGCCCGCTTTACCGGCAGATTTCTTGCCCGCCGACGCGCCGCATTTGCCCTCGCCGCAAGCGCCTTCCTGTGCTTTTTTAACGGCGGTTTTCACGGTTTTGGCTGCGGCGGGCTGTTTGGTTTCCGCCACTGCCTGTCCGCCCAACAATGCCAGCACACCGGCCAATGCAATCAGAGAAGAAGATTTTTTCATGATGTTTCCTTTTAAAAAGTATTGAAAATTAACAAGTATTGAAAATGAAGTTGACCACATGAGGCCGTCTGAAAATGCCTGGTAGCCTTTTCAAACCGGCATCACATTATTTGCTGCCGCATTTGCCTTCGCCGCACTTGCCTTCCGCAGCCTTGCCCGCTTGGGAAGCCGCGCCGCATTTGCCCTCGCCGCACTTGCCTTCGGCAGCTTTACCGGTTTGCGAAGCAGCACCGCATTTACCTTCGCCGCACTTACCCTCGCCCGCTTTCTGCTGCACCGACACTTCCGGCGAAGAAGATTGCGCAGGCTCGACCTGGCAGCCCGCCAAAACCAGCGCGCCGGCCAATGCCATCAAAGTAGAAGTGGTTTTCATATTTCGATTTCCTTTCAAACATATAGGGGATAAAACAAACAGGGAATAAAATTTTCTGCCGGATAAAACAGTGCCTAACCGTTTCAGACGGCCTTATTGCGCCGGCCGAAGAGCAGGTAATCCAGCGAAAAGCGGCCCATGCCCTGCAAAGCCAACGGCAACAGCGCCACCAGATAAATCAGCGCCATTTTGTAGCCGTTGTCGCACACGTTATAACCGTTACCGCTGTGCACCGCCGCCCACGCCACCGCCGTTAACGCCATCAGCATCAGCGCACCGGCGCGACCGAACAGGCCGAACAGCAGCAACAGCGGCGCCACCAGCTCGATGCCCGTTGCCGCAGTCCAGTTGAATCCGGCGGAAAATAAATTGAACGGAAACGGAAACGCGCTTTGAATATCGGCAAACCAGTTTTGGCCGTTCCATTTTTCAATGCCCGCTTCCCAAAACTCATAAGCGGCAAACAAGCGCAAACCCAAAAGCGCGGCATCTTTGCCCCATGTATCGGAAAAGCGGCTCAAACAAGCTGTGCGGTTCATGATGGTTCCTGAAAAATCGTTCATGCCCGAGTAGACGGCGCCGGTGGCGGCTTCTTACACGCCGTTACAGATTTTTCAGGTTTTATTTTTAACCAGTTGAAAAATTGAATATATTTTTCAATAAAAAACGCCATGCCTGTCTGAAACATTTCAGACAGGCATGGCGTTTTTGCAAAAGTCTCGCTGTAGAAAATCCTGGCGTTGTTTACAGTATTCAAAGAACAATACTGTAAACAACGCCAGGATTTTCTACACTTAAAGCCTTTAGATAAAACCGCCATGAACATTGAGCGGGAAAAAGAAAGTGCTGAATATGGTGCGATTCGTTTTGAAATGGATGGACAGTCATATTTGTATCGTCAGGCTAAACATACACCCCAGAAAATTGGTCAGTTTGTTACTCTTTGGAAACGCCCGACAATGTCCAGCGAAATCGCGCCGTTTGACCACGACGATGGAATTGACTGGGTGATTATCTTTGCAGATGAGCATCCACGCTTTGAGGTGTTCATTTTTCCACATCAACAGTTGATCAAAAAAAACATTTTCTCTGAGAAGTCAATAGGAGGAAAATGTGCGTTCCGGGTTTACGCGCCTTGGACTGAACCATTGGCAGCACAGGCTAAGCGATCTAAAATTTGGCAATGTGCCCACTTTACGGAACTCACGGACACTACCGAAGGACTGGCGCAATTAGTCAAGGTGCTTTAAGTATGCCGAGTTGTCCTTGGCGATTGAGCGTGTACCGATTTGTGAACGTTCTAGGGCGATTTGTTTAATGATGCTAAGTTCGTAGGTCGGGCATCAATGCCCGACCTATTGGCTTGCGCCATAATGTTATGTTTTATCGCTTGCCCGAACCAACCTGCTCATATAAGCATTCTTCCCACACTCCCTTTTCCAATGCAACCCGGTTACCCCATTGCGTAACGGCTTGCAATACCGGAATGGTCGTGCGCCCGAAATCAGTAAGCGCGTATTCCGTTCTCACAGGCGGTTTGGTACCGTATTGAGTGCGCGATACCAAGCCGTCACGCTCCAATTCTTTCAATTGCTTGCTCAACACCGCTTCGGTGGCCGCATTCAGACAGGCATGCAGTTCGCCGAAGCGTTTCACCCCATCTTGCAGGTGGTACAAAATCGTGGCCTTATATTTTCCGCCGATTAAATCCATCGCCAGACTGACGGTACAAGGGTAACGTTTGCCGTTTAGTTGCACAAAATCGGCTTGGCATTCTGTTCTCATAAGTTTTAACCTATTCAAAAGGATAGTTATTTTCCGGTTGTAT
Source organism: Neisseria dentiae (assembly GCA_041827905.1). Classification (GTDB taxonomy): domain Bacteria; phylum Pseudomonadota; class Gammaproteobacteria; order Burkholderiales; family Neisseriaceae; genus Neisseria; species Neisseria dentiae_B. The sequence goes on along the minus strand of JBHALY010000112.1, from coordinate 869 downwards.
TACCATCGTTATACTCGTCTTCTCCAACCCTTATAGGAGAGTAAGTATGACACAACCTTTAATCGCGGTGGCAGGTGCCGCCAGCAAGCAAGGACGCAGCGTGGTGGATTCCCTATTGACAGACGGCGGATTCCGAGTGCGGGCGTTAACCCGAAGCCCACAATCCGAATTGGCCCAGTCATGGGTTAAACGAGGTGCGGAAGTGGTATCCTCCGATGATTTGGCTGCCGCATTCCACGGAGCATACGGCGTATTTTTAATGACGCCGCCTACACCGCCGAACGATTCACAGGAATATGCAACCGGTTGTTTGATGGCGGATGCAGCAGTAGCCGCTGGGGTGCGACACATTGTGTTCAGCACCTTGGAAAATGTGGACGAACGTACCAAGGGTATGAAGTTTGCACCGCATTTTACCGACAAAGCCCGCATTGCCGATTACATTCGCCGCCTGCCCGTACAGAGCAGTTTTGTAATGATCGCTTTTTTCTTCACCAATCTGATGGAATACTACCTGCCGCGTTGGGAGAATGACAAACTGCTGATTCCGATTTATTTGCCCGAGGACTTCCGTGCTCCTTTTGCCGATCCGTTAAGCATCACCGGCCCTGCGGTGTTAGACATTTTCAAACAGCCGCAAGACTACGACGGCGTAACCGTACCGTTGGTGGGCGACTGGATAAGCCCGCGCGAAATGGTGGAAACCTTTACCCGCTTAACAGGCATTCCCGCCGAATACCGCAATGCTTACACCCGCGAAGGGCTGCTACATTATTTTCCCGAGTTTGCCGCTAACGAATTACTGGTGCAAGAGTTGTTGGGGATGGTGCAATATGCAGTGGAATACGGCTATTTCAGCCCGGCCAACC
>JBHALY010000111.1:0-16280 GCA_041827905.1 Neisseria dentiae | reverse complement strand
TGATTAAGTGTGTGGCGATAGACGACAGCTGCCGCGGGCAGGGCATCGCGCTCACGTTGGCCTCTTCGCTGATCCAGCTTGCCGCCGAGCTCGGCTACCACCATCTGTTTATCTACACCAAACCCGAAAACGAGCCGTTTTTCACCGGCTGCGGTTTTTATCCGATTGCTTCCGTGCCGGGCCGGGTGGTGCTGCTGGAAAACAGCCCCGTCCGCCTGAAACAGTATCAGGCACGGCTGGCGGAGCTGAAGCAGCCCGGCGGGCGCATCGGCTCCATCGTGATGAACGCCAACCCGTTTACCAACGGTCATCTTTATCTAATCGAAAGCGCGCTGGCGCAATGCGACTGGCTGCACCTGTTTGTGGTGGGCGAAGACAAATCGCAGTTTTCCTACACCGACCGCTTGGCGCTGATTAAGGCGGGCACGGCCCACCTTTCGCGCTTAACGGTGCACGAAGGCTCTCCCTATATCATTTCCCGCGCCACTTTCCCCTGTTATTTCCTGAAGCAGGAAAGCATCGTCCACCAGTGCCATATGGAATTGGACTTAAGCATTTTCCGCATCTATATCGCGCCGCCGCTGGGCATTACCCACCGTTTCGTGGGCAACGAGCCCAATTGCGTGATTACCAATTACTACAACAAACAGATGCGCATCTGGCTGAAATCGCCCGAAATCAACGCACCGCCGATAGAAGTGGTGCAGATTCAGCGTTTGGAATACCAAAACGACGTGATTTCGGCCACCAAAGTGCGCAAATGGCTGGGCGAGGGCGATTTTGAAACGCTGCGGCATTATGTGCCCGACAGCACCTACCGTTTTTTAATCAACAAATATGAAAAGGCCAGTGTATGAACGCGATTACCAAAGACAGCGTGGCCGGCACGTTGGAATCGAGCGACGTGATGGTTTATGCCAGCCCCAACCCCGGCGGCGGCAGGCTGATTACCATCAACAGCTCGGTCGGCCAGCAGTTTGCCCCGCAGATCAGGGCGAGTGTGGAAGCGGTGTTGAACCGTTTGAATATCGAAGAAGCCGCGCTGCAAATCGAAGACAAAGGCGCGCTCGACTGCGTGTTGCAGGCACGGGTGAAAGCCGCGCTGCTGCGTGCCGGCGCGCAGGCGGATTGGGAGGAACTGCTATGAAACTGCGCCGCTCCATGCTGTTTGTGCCGGGTGCTAACGCCGCGATGGTCAGCACATCGTTTATCTATCGGCCCGACACCATTATGTTTGACTTGGAAGATTCGGTGGCCCTGTCTGAAAAAGACACCGCCCGCATGCTGGTGGCGCACGCGCTGCAACACCCGCTCTACCGCGAAATGGAAACGCTGGTGCGCGTGAACCCGCTCTCTTCCGAATACGGCTTGGCCGACTTGAATGCGGCGGTGCGCGGCGGTGCCAGCGGCATCCGTCTGCCCAAAACCGACGGCCCGCAGGATATCGCTGATATGGAAGCCGAAATCGAAAAAATCGAGCGCACCTGCGGCCGCGAAATAGGCAGCACGCTGATGCTGGCCGCCATCGAATCGCCGCAGGGGATTTTGGCCGCCAACGAAATCGCCAAAGCCTCAAAACGTCTGATCGGCATTGCTTTGGGGGCGGAAGACTATGTGCGCGCCATGAAAACCGAGCGCTCGCCCGAAGGCATCGAACTGATGTTCGCCCGCTCCACCATTCTGCACGCCGCCCGCGCCAACGGCCTGATGGCGTTTGATACGGTGTATTCCGACGTGCGCAACGAAGAGGGCTTTTTGCGCGAAGCCGCCTTAATCAAGCAGATGGGCTTCGACGGCAAATCGCTGATCAACCCTTCGCAAATCGCCCTGATCCACAACCTGTTCGCCCCCACTCAGAAAGAAGTCGAGCAGGCAGAGCGCATTATCCGCGCCGCCGAAGAGGCCGCGCAGGCGGGCATCGGCGTGGTGTCGCTCAACGGCAAAATGGCCGATACCCCGATTATCGAACGTTCGCGCCTGATTTTGCAGCGCGCGCAAACTTCAGGCATACGCGAGGAATAAATCATGAGCAAAAGCAGAGAACAACGCGTTGCCAAAGGCACCGCCAACAGCCCGTACCGCGCTTTCGAGCCGGTGGTGAAAAAAGTGAAACTTTCCGACGAATACCTGTCGCGCAAAATCTGCCCCAGCATCGAAGCCGCCGTCAGAGCCTGCGGCTTGGAAGACGGCATGACGGTTTCGTTCCACCACTCCTACCGCGGCGGCGATTTCGTGCTGAATATGGTGATGGATGTGCTGGCCGGCATGGGCTTTCACAACCTCACCGTGGCCGCCAGCTCGCTTTCGGGCTGCCATGATCCGATGATCGCCCATATCCGCAACGGCGTGGTGCGCAAAATCTATACCTCCGGCCTGCGCGGCAAACTCGGCGAATTTATTTCGCAAGGGCATATGCAGGAGCCGGTGCAGATCCACTCGCACGGCGGCCGCGTGCAACTGATGCAGAGCGGCGAGCTGGTGCCCGACGTGGCGTTTCTGGCGGTGCCCAGCTGCGACAGTTTCGGCAATGCCTGCGGCTATATCGGCAACAACATCTGCGGCTCGCTCGGTTATGCCAAAGCCGACGCACAGTTCGCCCGCAAAGTGGTGCTGGTAACCGAAGCAGTGAAACCCTATCCGCACAGCCCCGCCGGTGTTTACCAAGATCAGGTGGACTATATTGTGGTGGTGGACGCGGTGGGCGATTCCAGCAAAATCGGCGCAGGCTCCACCCGCATGACCACCAATCCGCGCGAGCTGCTGATTGCGCGCCGCGCCGCCGACGTGATTGAAAAATCGGGCTATTTCCACGACGGTTTTTCGCTGCAAACCGGATCGGGCGGCGCTTCGCTGGCGGTTACCCGCTTTTTGGAAGACAAAATGCGCCGCCAAAACATCCGCGCTTCGTTCGCACTCGGCGGCATCACCGCCAGCATGGTGGATTTGCACGAAAAAGGGCTGATTGAAAAACTGATCGATGTGCAGAGTTTCGACAGCGTGGCCGCCGCCTCGCTCGAGCGCAACCCCGGCCATATCGAAATCAGCGCCAACCAATACGCCAACTTCGGTTCCAAAGGCGCATCGGTGGAACGGCTGGACGTGGTGGTGTTGAGCGCGCTCGAAATCGACACCGAATTCAACGTTAATGTTATCACCGGTTCAGACGGCATCATCCGCGGTGCCTCGGGCGGCCACAGCGACACCGCATCGGGCGCGCGTTTGGCGATGATTGTGGCGCCGCTGGTGCGCGGCCGCATCCCCACCGTGGTGAAAGACGTGTTGACCACGGTAACGCCCGGCGAGCACATCGATATTCTGGTTACCGACCACGGCATCGCCGTCAACCCCAAACGCCCCAAACTGGCAGCGCGGTTGCACGAAGCCGGCATCGAAACCGTGCCGATCGAAGCGCTCTACCAACGCGCCGTGATGCTGACGGGCGAACCCGACGCCATCCGCTTTACCGACCGCCCGGTGGCGATGATCCGCTACCGCGACGGCAGTGTGATCGACACCGTTTACCAAATCGCCGCCGCCACGGAAGGTTAAACCATGTATTCCGCCCCCGATTTCCCGCCGCTCATCGGCAGCGAAGCCCCGCTCGAAAGCGTGCTGGCCGCGCGCGATTTGCGCTATGCCGCGCAGCAGGCGCTCTTGGCGGGCGGGGCGGCCTCTTTGGTGAGTTTCAGCGTATTGGCGCCGGGCGGCGTGAAGCGCAGCCCGTTTTTGGACGAAATCTTTCAGGCAGGCCGTGCCTGTCTGAAACAAATGCTGGCCGAACGGCATATCGCCATTAACGCCGAACAACATCTGGATTTGAAAGGCGGCGAGAGCCTGCTGCTGGCGGCCGATTGCGCCGCCGATGCCTTGAAGCCGCTGGTAATGGAGCTGGAACACCGGCACCCGCTGGGCCGTTTGTGGGACATCGACATCATCGGCGGCGACGGCAAACCGCTGTCGCGCAGCGGTTTCGGCCTGCCGCCGCGTGCCTGCCTGTGTTGCGGCGAACCCGCCAAAGCGTGCGCCCGCAGCCGCCGCCACAGTTTGGACGAGCTTCAGACGGCCATGCGCGGCCACTACCGCCGCTACCGCGAAATCGTTGCGCTGGGCGGCAGCATGAGCGCTGCCTTGTGCGCCGAAGCCGAGCTGACCCCCAAGCCCGGGTTGGTCGATGCCGACAATCAGGGGCCGCACCCCGATATGACCCTGCCCATGTTCCGCGCCAGCGCGCACGCCTTGGCACCGTTTCTCACCCGCTGCGCCCTTACCGGCAGCGGTTTCGCTCAGCAGCCGCCCGACGAAGCCGTGCTGGCCGCCGTGCGCCCTGTCGGTTTGCAGGCCGAACAAGCCATGCTGAACGCCACCGGCGGAGCCAACACCCACAAAGGCGCGCTGTTTGCCTTCGGCATTCTCGCGGCGGTGCTGGGGCGGCGGATAGCGCGCGGCGAACGGCCCGGCTGGGCAGCGCTTTCCGGCGATATCCAGGCCGTTTGCGCCGGCTTGCGGCAGGAGCAGGGGCAGGGCGACACCGCCGGCGCACGCTTCTACCGCGAATACGGTTTGGGCGGCGCACGCGGCGAAGCACTTTCTGGTTTCGCCACCGTAACCGGCATCGCGCTGCCCGCCTATTGGCAAGCCTTTGCCGCCACCGGCAACCGCGACCACGCCCTGCGCTATGCGCTGCTCAAACTGCTGGCGCACAACCGCGACACCAACGTGGTGAAACGCGGCGGCATCGAAGCGCTCGGCCTGTTGCAGGCAAAAGCACATGAAATTTTGGCCGACGCGCAGGTTTTCAGACGGCCGCAAGCCTTGTGCGCGGCTTTGAAACGGTTTGACGGCTGGTGCACGGCGCGCAACCTCAGCACCGGCGGCAGCGCGGATTTATTGGCGCTAACCATTTGGCTGACCCTATATCTCAATGAAACAGGAGTAACATCATGAACCGCTCTGACGGCGGCGCGGCCGCTCCGGCTCCCGCTTGGAAAAAATATTGGAAGCAGATCGTGTTTTTCGCGATTCCCGTTTTGATTTTCTACTGCCCGCCGCCCGAAGGGTTGTCGGTGGTGGGCTGGCGCCTGTTCGGCTGGTATATCTCCGCCATTTTCGGTTTGGTGGCCAAACCGTGGGGCATGCCGATTGTATTGCTGGCCGCCGTAACCGGCTCGGCGGTTACCGTCGGCTTTACCCCCAACACGCAAGAGCTGGAAATGAAAAACGTGCTGGCCGGTTATTCGTCCACCACCACTTGGCTGGTGTTCACCGCCTTTGCGCTGAGCACGGCGTTTGTGTCCACCGGTTTGGGCAAGCGCATCGCCTATCTGATGATACGCAGTTTCGGCGGCACCACCTTGCGGCTGGGCTATATCAACACCGTGCTCGACCTGCTGATTGCCCCGGGTATGCCCTCGGTTACCGCACGCGGCGGCGGCATCATGATGCCGATTATGAACAGCGTGGCTAAGGCCATCGGCTCCGACCCCGAAACCAGCCCGAAAAAAGGCGGCCTGTTTCTACTGCTGAACACCTATTTCACGGTGAAAAACACCGGTTTGATTTTTCTGACTGCCATGGCGCCGAACGCGCTGGCCTTGAGCCTGATTCTGCCGATTTTGGGCGTTGACGTGAGCTGGACGCAATGGTTCCTCGCCGCCGCCGTACCCGGTCTGCTGGTAACTTTTGCCACCCCGCTGGTGCTGTATTTTCTCTACAAACCCGAAGTAACCAAAGTCGACCGCGAAGGCATCGCCGTAAAAGGCCTGGAAGAAATGGGGCCGATGAAGAAGAGCGAAAAATGGCTGCTGGTGATTTTCATCTGCGCGCTGTTGGGCTGGGTAACCGGCGACTTCACCGGCATCGACGATGCCGCCGTGGCGCTGGCCGCGATGGTGGGCTGCATCATCGTTAACGTGATCAACTGGGACAACATCCTGCAAAACAAAGGCGGCTGGAACACCCTGATTTGGTACGGCGGCATCATCGGCTTGTCGTCCGCCCTCACCAAGGCAGACTTCTTCAAATGGATGGCGGAATTCTTCTCCAATATGCTCGGCGGCGGCCAATTGCAGGGCGGCTACGGCATGCTGGCGCTGATTCTCACCGTGAGCGTGGCCATCCGTTATATGTTTGCTTCGGGCGGCGCCTACATCGCCGCGATGATGCCCGTGTTCGCCACTGTGGGCGCGGTAACCAACGTCGATCCGATGCTGCTCACCTTCGGCCTGCTGTTTTCCAACTCTTACGGCGGCATGCTCACCCACTACGGCTCCGGCCCCGCCCCGATTATCTACGGCACCGGCTACGCCACCACCAAACAATGGTGGATGGCAGGCGCGGTTATCGCTTTCGGCTCGCTGATTGTGCACCTCACCCTCGGCGTAACCTGGTGGAAACTGCTTAACGGCATGGGGCTGATCGGATAAACCGCCTGATTTGTTAACCGTATATACAGGCCGTCTGAAAAAATGTTTCAGACGGCCTGTATGGTTTGCCGTTTGTTTCACGATATTTCCGCTACAATACCGCCTTTTGCCCCACCGCTTCCCCCATGATCGAACTGAAAAACCTCACCCTGCAACGCGGCCTGAAAGTGCTGCTCGACAAAGCCAGTCTCACCGTCAACCCCGGCTGGCGCGTCGGTTTAATCGGCAAAAACGGCACCGGCAAATCCAGCCTGTTTGCCCTGATTAAAGGCGAAATCACGCAGGATGGCGGCGACGTGCTGGTGCCCAAACATTGGAAAACGGCAGCGGTGGCGCAGGAAACGCCCGCGCTGGATATTTCCGCGCTCGATTATGTGTTGCAGGGAGATGCCGAATTGCAGGCTTTTCAGACGGCCTTGGCGCAAGCCGAAGCGCAAAACGACGGTATGAACATCGCCGAATACCACGCCAGGCTGGAAGAAATCGACGCCTACACCGCGCCCGCACGCGCCGCTAAACTGTTAAGCGGCTTGGGCTTTGCGCAGGAAGAACACGGCAAAAGCGTCAAATCCTTTTCCGGCGGCTGGCGGATGCGCCTGAATCTCGCGCAGGCGCTGATGTGCCGCGCCGATTTGCTGCTGCTTGACGAGCCGACCAACCACCTCGATTTGGAAACCGTGTTGTGGCTCGAAAACCACTTGGCAAGCCTGCCGTGCACGCAGATTATCATTTCCCACGACCGCGACTTTCTCAACGCCGCCACCAGCCACACGGTTGAATTATCCGGCCAAAAACTCACGCTCTACGGCGGCAACTACGATTTCTACCAAAACGAGCGTGCCCAACGCCTGGCGCAACAACAGGCCGCCTATACCAAACAGCAGGCGCACATCAAACACTTACAGTCGTTTATCGACCGCTTCAAAGCCAAAGCCACCAAAGCTGTGCAGGCGCAAAGCCGCATGAAAGCCTTGGCCAAGCTGGAGCGCATCGCCCCCGCGCATCTCGACAGCGAATTCAGTTTCGAATTCGAAAGCCCCGCTCATCTGCCTAACCCCTTGTTAAAACTCGATCAAGCCGATTTGGGCTACGGCGCTACCACCGTTTTGCACGGCATCAGCCTTTCGCTCGAAAGCGGCGCGCGCTACGGCTTGTTGGGCGTAAACGGCAGCGGCAAATCCACCTTCATCAAAGCCTTGGCGGGCGAACCGGTTTTGCAAGGCGGGCAGATGGTGAAATCCGACAAACTCAATATCGGCTATTTCGCCCAACACCAGCTCGACACCCTGCGCGAAGACCAAAGCCCGCTGTGGCACATCCAGCAGCTTTCGCCCGAGGTGCGCGAGCAGGAAATCCGCAATTTTCTCGGCGGTTTCAACTTTATCGGCGATACCGCCCTGCAAAAAATCGCGCCCTTTTCCGGCGGCGAAAAAGCGCGACTGGCGCTGGCGATGATAGTGTGGCAGAAGCCCAACCTGCTGCTGCTCGACGAGCCGACCAACCATCTCGATTTGGATATGCGCCACGCCCTCACGCTGGCCTTGCAGAGCTTTCAGGGCGCGCTGATTGTGGTGTCGCACGACCGCAGCCTGCTGGAAGCCACCACCGACAGCTTCTTATTAATCGATAAAGGCCGTCTGAAACCTTTTGACGGCGATTTGAACGATTACCGCCTGTGGCGGCTGGCGCAGGAGAATGCCGCCGCCGCGCCTGCCGCTTCCGCGCAGGCTCAAAGCCGCAAAGACACCAAACGGCAGGAAGCGCAGATGCGGCAGGAAAAAGCCCGCCGCATGAAGCCGATACAGCAGCAAATCGATAAAGCCGAAAAAGAAATGGCCGCCTTAAACGATATTCAGACGGCCTGTGAAACATTTTTGGCACAGGAAGACGCCTATTCGGATGTAAATAAAGTAAAGCTTCAGAAAACGCTCGCTAATTTGGCGGAAATTAAGGTAAAATTAAGTAAACTTGAAGAGGATTGGTTGGGCTGGCAGGAAACGCTCGAACAAATCGGGCGCGAAATCGAAGCGCAGTTCGCCGATACGCCCTAGCCTTCGGGTTTAACAGGTTTGCTGTTTCCATAACTTTATCAAAATACGGGGTTTAATATGTCTTATTCATCATTCAAACAGGCCATCCTGCTGCTTGCCGCCAGCGAACTCTTGCTGAGCGCACAAGCCAAAGCGCAAATCAGCACCGAGAGCGCATCGGTGCAGCCCGCCGATTTGCCCGCCGCCGATGCCGCATCGCTGGCCGCGGTCGAAACGCATTAACACACCGGCCTGCCGCAGCCCGGCAGGCCGCTTGCCCCAATATCATTTCAGCACGCTTTTGCGGGCTTGTCGGTCTTTTCTCAATATGAAACACAATATGAAAAAAATCATCGGGATAGTCGCATTAATCGGGTTGAACACCATCAATATCCAAACGGCCGCGGCCAAAATCTACACCTGCGTGATTAACGGCGAAGTAACCTACACCTCGCGCCACACAGGCAACTGCCAGGCTGCCGACCTGCCACCCATCGGGCGTTACAGCAGCACCCGCTACGACGAGCCGCAGGCTTACACGCCGAGCGCGCCGAAGCCCGAAGTGAAAAAACAGGCTGCGGTCAAACGCGCGCCCAAACCCAATCAGGCCGCCGCCGTGCCGGCGAAATATACGCCGCCGCCGGCAGCCGCCGCACCCAAACTTTCCGGCAGCAACAGCCGCCGCAGCATACTGGAGCAGGAACTGGCCAACGAGCGCAAAGCGCTTTCCGAAGCGCAACAGTCGCTCACTTCCGCCCGCGCGGCCAAAGGCGGCACCATCAACCAGCAGCAGATTACCCAACTGCAAGGCCATGTGCTCGACCGCCAGCAGAATATCCAGGCCTTGCAGCGCGAGCTGGGGCGTATGTAGGTTGTGCGTTAGAAAACATTTCAGACGGCCTGAAAAGGCCGTCTGAAATGTTTTTGGTCGGGCAGAGATCTTTGCAAAACTACCTTGAGACTGTCTGAAATGCTTAAATCCCGTCATTCCCGCGTAGGTGGGAAGCCAGTTGTAAATATTTAAGCATTGATTAAACAAGTGCTTAGATGGTAATCATCTGGATTCCCGCCTACGCGGGAATGACGATGGCTGAATATTTCAGACGGCCTAAACGAATTTTGCAAAGATCTCTGCCCGAATCGGATTTCGCAAACCGCCGGTTTATTCTACCCGTTGGTAATCTTCGGCGCGGTAGCCCGCTTTTTCCAATTCTTGCTGCCGTTTTTTCTTTTCTTTTTGCGCTTTTTCTTCGTCGCTGTCGCCGTCGGGGATGGCCGCGCGCACCACGGCGCCGGTGCCTTTTACGGCCACTTTGCCTACGGTTAAAACGGTGGTGGCGGCCAAATCGGCGGCAGCGGCAACCACGCAGCCGTTAAGCAGCAGGCAGCAGGCGGCCAGGGCGGTGAGTTTGATGGGGTTCATTGCGCTGTCCTGTTGTTAGTGGGTGCAGTTTTCATCGTGTTCGTGCGCTTCGCGGCAAGCGGCGGCGGCTTGGTGCCAGGCTTCGTCGTCGCCGTCGAATTCTTCCACTTCATCGAAGTCGCCGTTTTCCACCATCGCTGCCAATTCTTCCAAATCGTGCGCGCCTTCCACCCAAAAGCAGGGGATGTCGGGCGGGGTGTTTGGAGCGAGCAGGGCGGCGGTGCCGTTGTGCCAGGCCAGCCAGTAGCCGTTGGCGGTTTGCAGAAAGCGAGCATCGGGGTGGATGCTTTCGTTTTCGGTGTTCACCAGCATACGCTCGGCGATTTCGGCTTGAAAGGGCAGGGTGTTCATTTGCGTAACCTTAAAACAATATCGGCACGCATTATAGCAAAGGCCGTCTGAAACCAGTAAAACGTCTTTCAGACGGCCTTTGCTATAATAACTCCTTTGCTTCCCGAACCTTAAGGCCGTCTGAAATGCAAATCATCCAATACGAAAACTCCCCCTTCAAACTGCACCAGCCTTTCCCGCCCGCCGGCGACCAGCCCACCGCCATCGCCGGTCTGCTCGAAGGGCTTTCAGACGGCTTGTCCTACCAAACCCTGCTTGGCGTAACCGGCTCCGGCAAAACCTACACCATGGCCAACGTGATTGCGCAGAGCGGCCGCCCTGCCATCATCATGGCGCACAACAAAACGCTGGCGGCGCAACTTTATGCCGAGATGCGCGAGTTTTTCCCCGAAAACGCGGTGGAATATTTCGTGTCTTACTACGATTACTACCAGCCCGAAGCCTATGTGCCCAGCCGCGATCTGTTTATCGAAAAAGATTCGGCGATTAACGAACACATCGAGCAGATGCGGCTTTCCGCCACCAAAAACCTGATGACGCGTAACGATGTGATTATCGTCGCCACCGTTTCCGCCATTTACGGTATCGGCGACCCCACCGAATACCAACAAATGGTGTTGTCAGTCAAAGAAGGCGACACCATTGAGCAGCGCGACATCATTTCCACCCTCGTTTCCATGCAATACGAGCGCGGCGAAATGGACTTCAAACGCGGCTCGTTCCGCGTGCGCGGCGACGTCATCGACGTTTACCCCGCCGAAAGCTCCGACAACGCGCTGCGCATCAGCCTGTTCGACGACGAAATCGACCGCCTCGACCTCTTCGACCCGCTCACCGGCGGCAGCCTGCAACGCGTCGGCCGCTACACCGTGTTCCCCAGCAGCCATTACGTTACCCCGCGCGATACCGTATTGCGCGCCTGCGAATCGATTAAAGAAGAATTGCGCGAACGCATCGATTTTTTCACCAAAGAAAACCGCCCGGTGGAAACCCAACGCATCGAGCAGCGCACCCGCTTCGATTTGGAAATGCTCTATGAAATGGGCTTTTGCAAAGGCATCGAAAACTATTCGCGCCACTTTTCCGGCAAAAAAGAAGGCGAACCGCCACCCACCCTGATGGATTATCTGCCCGACAACGCCATCATGTTTATCGACGAAAGCCACGTTACCGTTACCCAAATCGGCGGCATGTACAAAGGCGACGCCAGCCGCAAACAAAACCTGGTCGACTACGGCTTCCGCCTGCCTTCCGCACGCGACAACCGCCCGCTCAAATTCCACGAATTTGAAAAAATCATGCCGCAAACCATCTTTGTCTCCGCCACGCCAGCCAAATACGAAGAAGAGCACGCCGGCCAAGTGGTCGAACAAGTGGTGCGCCCCACCGGCCTGGTTGATCCGCAAATCATCATCCGCCCCGTCGCCACCCAAGTGGACGACTTATTAAGCGAAATCAACGAACGCATCGGCAAAGGCGAGCGCGTGCTGGTGACCACGCTCACCAAACGCATGGCCGAACAGCTCACCGACTATTACAGCGAACTGGGCGTAAAAGTGCGCTACCTGCACAGCGACATCGATACGGTGGAGCGCGTCGAAATCATCCGCGATTTGCGCCTCGGCCTGTTTGACGTACTCGTCGGCATCAACTTGCTGCGCGAAGGTTTGGACATCCCCGAAGTGTCGCTGGTGGCCATACTCGATGCCGACAAAGAAGGCTTCCTGCGCAGCCATCGCAGCCTGATCCAAACCATAGGCCGCGCCGCCCGCAACGTCAACGGCGTCGCCATTCTTTACGCCGATAAAATCACCGATTCGATGAAAGCCGCCATCGACGAAACCGAACGCCGCCGCGAAAAACAGATTAAATTTAACCAAGAACACGGCATCGTGCCGCAGCAAATCAATAAAAAAGTGAAAGACATTATTGATGGCGTGTATCACGACGACGCAGGCAGCGGCAAAGGCCGTCTGAAAGGCAAGGGCAAAGTGAAAGTGGGCGAAATCCACACCGAAGAAGACGCGATTAAAGAAATCGCCCGCTTGGAAAAAGCCATGCAGGCCGCCGCCCGCGATTTGCAGTTTGAAGAAGCGGCGGTGTTAAGGGATAAGATTCGGGGGATTAAGGAAGGGTTGTTGTTTGGGGCGGAGTGAGATAATTAATGCCGTCTGAAGGTTTTCAGACGGCATTATCTTAGTGCTTTTTATCGCTGTTTTTAATTTGGGAAATACGTCCTGGACTTAAACCATATTTAAGGGCAGCGTCTTTTCCTTTCATTCCATTTAATAAATCGGCTTTAATGGCTGCATCTCGATATTCTTCTAGTGCTGTAACCCTTTTTTGCAAATCGACTAACTCCATGCCCTGATGGGCCAAAATTTTTTCATGAGCGGCTAGTTTTTCATTCATTTTTTCTTGTATTTTGAGATGTAAATCAGCCAATTCCGTGTTAATTTGATCAATTTCGCTATTCATAAACTACCTTTATGTGTTGTTGATCGGATGACTATAATATATCGACTAAAATATTTAGTCAACTAAATATTTTAGTGAGCCGTAGTCTGTATGTAGCAAGCAAGCGAGGGTGTGTGGTGCAACCACGCACGCGGTGGTGTGGTTATGCAGACTACACTTGGTTAAAGTGTGTTTGGATCGGTATTAATCAATAAAAATACAACTACAATATTTCTGACAAACGATATAAGACAATGCATCAGTAATGCAACCAATAGCGAATTCAAAAAATTACCAAAAGAAATAGATAACGCAATAATTGAAACTATTGCTGAAAATACAGAAGAAACAACATTTTCAAGAATTAAACTTGTAATATGCTGGAGGTAGTTCGATACCCTTAGCTTATTTAATAATTCACTATTCAGAGCTGTTAGCAAAGCCAATATTGTTCCTGAGAAACCAACAAACATTGCACTAAGAGCGGAAATTGCTTGTAACATTTCTTTATTAAATTGTAAAAATGGCCAACGAAAAAATAATATTGCAGCGATAAGAGAAAAGAATAATGGTATACCCGCTTCTAAAAGTTTCCCATTAATATTCATCTTTCAGTCCTTTAGCAATATCCACGCTGCCGCCAATCATGATAGGCTGAAAGGGCTGCTTTAATGCGTTCTTTGAAATCAATTCGTCCTGATAGTAAATTGATGTTTAACTTAGATGAATATTCTATCTTTTCTTTGAAAAAGTGAACTTGATCAATTCTATCATCTTCATTTTCCACACCTGATATGAATAATTCTCTAATATCGTTAGCTGGATCTTGGGCAAAATCAATAATTTCATTAATAGCTTGTTGGTTGAAGTTAAGTCTATCTGCTGGAGTTTTTTTACCCTTAAATTCAATTATTCCACGATACCCTTGTGCTGCTTGTGCACATGCTCTAATGCCAGAGATGAAACCTTTTCCAGCTTGGCTTTGAGCCTGTATATTTTTTGATCCAACCTCAATAATATCTAAATGAACTTGAGTAAAAATATTCATTTTTCTAATTCTGCTCAGAGCATCTTTCTTAACCCCTAAACGGAATTCAAACTGATTATTCGTGAAATAAGAAATATATTCGGCAATTGCTGCTGCTCTCATGCCTATGTGGTTGTATTGTATGATAATAAATGGTTTCCCGTTGTTGGGAAAAAATAAAGCACAACATTCTTCGTTAAAAAATTGATTAGAGCTATTTTTTGCATCTCCTGTTGGTTTATCTAATTCCGCAAGGCCAGGGCCATCTAATCTAAATTTCAAAAAATCTAACTCCCAATGACAAGGGATTCCATTTACTGATGGATTGAAAGTAATTTTTTCTAGACGATATTTTTGATGCTTGATCGCAATAGTACGCTGATCTAATTGTTTAATAGAAAATAGTTTTTTTATTCCATCTTCAAAAGAATCTCTGTTTGGATTCATGCGTGAAATTTCATAAAAATGAAAATTAACGGTTTTCTTTGCCATGCTTTTTCCTTAATTTAATCATATTTGGTTATTTTAATATATCTTTCAAATACTTGCCCGTATAACTCCCCTTAAACTTCACCACTTCTTCCGGCGAACCTTTGGCAATAATCCGCCCGCCGCCATCGCCGCCTTCCGGCCCCAAGTCGACAATATAATCCGCTGTTTTAATCACGTCCAGATTATGCTCGATAATCACAATCGAGTTGCCTTTGCCTTTCAGACGGCCTATTACCTCTAATAACAAGGCAATATCGGCAAAGTGCAGGCCGGTGGTGGGTTCGTCGAGAATATATAAGGTGCGGCCGGTGTCGCGTTTGGAGAGTTCGAGGGCGAGTTTGACGCGCTGGGCTTCGCCGCCGGATAGGGTGGTGGCGGATTGGCCGAGGCGGATGTAGCCGAGGCCGACGTCCATCAGGGTTTGCAGTTTGCGCGATACGGTGGGCACGGCGTCGAAGAATTGGCGGGCTTCTTCTACGGTCATATCCAGCACTTGGCTGATGTTTTTGCCTTTGTATTGCACTTCTAGGGTTTCGCGGTTGTAGCGTTTGCCGTGACACACTTCGCAGGGCACATACACGTCGGGCAGGAAGTGCATTTCGACTTTGATCACGCCGTCGCCCTGGCAGGCTTCGCAGCGGCCGCCTTTGACGTTAAACGAGAAGCGGCCGACGTTGTAGCCGCGTTCGCGCGACAGAGGCACGCCGGCGAACAGGTCGCGGATGGGGGTAAACAGGCCGGTGTAGGTGGCGGGGTTGGAGCGCGGGGTGCGGCCGATGGGGGATTGGTCGACGTTGATCACTTTGTCGAGGTGGTCGAGGCCGCTGATGTCGTCGTAGGGCGCGGGTTCTTCGTGGGCGCGGTTAAGCTCGCGGGCGGTGATTTTGGCGAGCGTGTCGTTAATCAGGGTGGATTTGCCGCTGCCGGATACGCCGGTGATGCAGGTAATCAAGCCCAGCGGCAGCTCGAGGGTAACGTTTTTGAGGTTGTTGCCGCGTGCGCCTTTTAACACCAGCATTCTTTCGAGATTAACGGGCGTCCGAACAGAGGGCACTTCGATTTTCTTTTTGCCGCTTAAATATTGGCCGGTAACGGATTCTTTGCAGGAGGCGACTTTGGCGGGGGTGTCGGCAACCAGCACGGTGCCGCCGTGTTCGCCGGCGCCGGGGCCCATGTCGATCACAAAATCGGCTTCGCGGATGGCGTCTTCGTCGTGTTCGACCACAATCACGCTGTTGCCCAAGTCGCGCAGGCGTTTGAGCGTGGCCAGCAGGCGGTCGTTGTCGCGCTGGTGCAGGCCGATGGAGGGTTCGTCGAGCACATACATCACGCCGGTTAAACCACTGCCGATTTGGCTGGCGAGCCGGATGCGCTGGGCTTCGCCGCCGGAGAGGGTTTCGGCGGAGCGGGCGAGGTTGAGGTAGTCGAGGCCGACGTTAATCAGAAAGCCCAAGCGCTCGGTGATTTCTTTGAGGATTTTTTCGGCAATCTGTTTTTTGTTGCCTTCCAAATCTAGTTGTTCAAAGAATTCATGGGTTTTGGTGAGCGGCCAGGCGGAAAGCTCGTGCAGCGGCTGTTTGCCCACATAAACATAGCGCGCTTCTTTGCGCAGGCGCGCGCCGCCGCAGCTCGGGCAGGCTTTGTGGCTTTGGTATTGCAGCAGCTCTTCGCGCACGGTGGCGGAATCGGTTTCGCGGAAACGGCGCTCAAGGTTGGGGATAATGCCTTCGAAGGCGTGGCTGCGGTTGAAGGTGGTGCCTTTTTCGGAAAGGTAGCGGAAGTCGATCACTTCTTTGCCGGAGCCGTGCAGCACCACTTTTTTCACTTTTTCAGACAAACTTTCAAACGGGGCGTCGACATCGAAGCCGTAATGCGCGGCCAGCGATTGAATCATTTGGAAATAAAATTGGTTGCGCTTGTCCCAGCCCTTAATCGCACCGGCGGCCAGCGACAATTCGGGGTGCAGCACCACGCGCTCGGGGTCGAAAAAGTTCATATTGCCCAAGCCGTCGCAGGTGGGGCAGGCGCCGACGGGGTTGTTGAAGGAGAACAGCCGCGGCTCCAGCTCGGGCAGGCTG
>JBHALY010000110.1:0-17086 GCA_041827905.1 Neisseria dentiae | reverse complement strand
GGAACCCGTTGCGGTTGCAGAAACTGAAAATGTAGCGGAGCAAACCGTTCAGACGGCCTTTGAAACGGCAGATATCGCCGAAACCGTTGCAGAAACCAATGTGCCGGTTGTTGAAACCGTTGCGGCAGAAACGGAGCAAACCGCTGTTGCTTCTGTTGCGAACGAGGTGGAAGCCGAAGCGGTTGAGGCTGTTGCGGCAGAAGCGGAACAAGTTGCTGCGGCTTCCGTTGCGGAAAGTGAAGAGCAGCCTGCTGTTACCGCGTTTGAGGCGATGCAGCCCGAGGCGGTTGCGGCAGAAGCGGAACAAGTTGCTGTGGCTTCCGTTGCAGAAACTGAAGAGCAGCCTGCTGTTGCCGCGCTTGAAGCGGTACAGCCCGAGGCGGTTGAGATTGTTACGGCAGAAGCGGAACAAACTGTTGTGGCTTCCGTTGCAGAAGCCGAAGAACAGCCTGCTGTTGCTGCGCTTGAAGCGGTGCAGCCAGAGGCGGTGCAACCCGTTGCCGAATCCGAAGCACTTTCGGTTTCGGAGCGTGCGGCAGAAAAACTGGCTGTGGCCGCCGCGGCTTATGCGGCAGGCCAAGAAGCGGCTGCTGCTGCGCCGCGCGGTAAGATGGCTTTGCCGAAACTGCCGAAAATTTCCATGCCCAAAATCAGCGTGCCCAAGATTTCGGTGCCGAAAGTTACCCAATCCCAGGCGGCGGCATTTAAAACCGCAGTCAAACCTATCCGTGCGGCCGTATCCGCCATTTCCGGCGTGCCTGCCGTGGCGGCGGTGGGTCGTTTTTGGCAAAACAAACCCGTCCGCTGGTCGATTTTGGGCGTGTTGCTGCCCGTTTCCGGCGTGGTGGCCGCGTATGCCGTAACTGATCCGCAGCCCCAGCCCGAGCTTTACCGCACGGAGCGGGTGATGGAAGAGTTGCCGGCCGTTTATGTAGAAAGCGGCACGTTCCAAGGCAGTTATTGGGCACAGGAAGCGGTGGAACCGGGCGATTCGCTCACCGACGTATTGCAGCGCATGGGCGTGTCGGACGAGGAAATCCGCGAAGTGCTGGCGCGCAATTCGGTTGACCGCAGCATGATCCAGCTGCGTGCCGGCCAATCGGTAAACGTGCGCTTCGATGCTTCGGGCAATATCACCGACGTACAGTTCTTTAACGACGACGACAACGGTTTCCGCGACTTGGTGGCTTTGGAAAAAGTAAACGGCAAATGGCGTACTTCCACTTCTGCCGTCGAAATGGAAACCATGCCCACCCTGCGTGCCGTACAAGTGCGTACTTCCGCACGCGGTGCGATGGCACAAGCCGGTGTGCCGGTTGAAGTGCGGGAGTCTCTGAACGAGATTTTCCACGATATTGTTAATGTCGACGAGCTCACCAGCGGTGATTCCATCCGCCTGCTGTATAACAGTATGTATTTCCGCGGTCAGGAAATGGCAACCGGCGATATTTTGGCTGCCGAAGTGGTGAAAGACGGTAAAACCTATCAGGCTTATTATTACAGCCAGGGTAAGGGCGATGAAGAGAGCGGCAGCTATTACGACCAAAACGGCAAATCGCTGCGTTTGCACGAAGGTTTCAACGTGAAGCCGGTTGACTATATGCGCGTTTCATCCCCCTACGGTGTACGCATCCACCCCGTTTTACGCACCGTGAAAATGCACACGGGCATCGACTATGCCGCGCCCACAGGCACGCCCATCCGCGCTACTGCCGACGGTGTGCTGACGTTTAAAGGCTGGCAGGGCGGTTACGGCAATACCGTGATTCTGCAACACAGCAACGGTATCGAAACCCTGTATGCCCATATGAGCGCATTCTCATCGGCCGGCGGTCAGGTTAAAGCCGGCGACGTAATCGGTTATGTGGGCAGCACCGGCCGCTCGACCGGCCCGCACCTGCACTATGAAGTGCGTAAAAACGGCCAGCATATGAACCCGACGGCCATCGCCCTGCCGACGCCGAAACTCACGCCCACCAATATGGCAGAGTTCCGCAGGCAGCAACAGGCGCATACTGCAACCATGGCTGCGGTGCGCAATCTGCCGGTAACGGTAACACAGTTGGATTGATGTTTGCTTAGAGAAAACCGCCCGTTGTTATAAACGGGCGGTTGTTTTTATGGGTTTGAGGCCGTCTGAAAAACAGATATCTGATTTTTCAGAGGGCCCGTAGAATATTACAAAGGCGGAAAGCTGCACGCTGTAGCGGAAAACAATTGGTTATGGTGATATTTTCTGCCGTTTGCCCTTGGTGTTGAAAATCGGTTTTCACCGGTTTGTTTGCTGCAACCTTTGCAAAATATTCGGCAGATTAATAAGCCGTATCTGCCATATAGAAAAACCTGCTTCATTTTAAGAAGCAGGTTTTTTGTTCAGCTTAATTTGCCGTGGCAGTATTTGTATTTTTGGCCGCTGCCGCACGGGCAGAGATCGTTACGGTGGACGACGCGGCCTTGTTTGGCGAGCGCCTCGGGGCTGAAGTCGTTGCCGGTGGGGTCGAAGGCTTCGGTGGCAAGGTCGTCGCGCGATTCGCCCAATACGTCTTCCATGGCGGGGGCGCCGGAGTGGATGGCCTGCACGGCGGCGGGTTCTTGCGGTTCGCTGTCGGCAATCATATCGTCGGCCTGTTCGATCTGCACCGAAGTCAGCAGCGAGGCAACGTTTTGTTTGATGCCGTTCCACAGGTGTTGGAACATGATAAAGGCTTCGCGCTTGTATTCCTGTTTGGGGTTTTTCTGGGCGTAGCTGCGCAGGTGGATGCCTTGGCGCAAGTAGTCCATGGCAGCAAGGTGTTCGCGCCAGTTGTTGTCGATAACTTGCAGCAATACGTTGCGTTCGAAGTTGGTCATGTTTTGTTTGCCGACCAGCTCGGTTTTGTCGGCGTATTCTTGTTCCACTTGGGCAATCAGGCGCTCTTTAACGTCTTGGTTGTCGAGCGTGTTGTTTTCCTTCAGCCAGCCGCGCACATCGGCATGAACGCGGAATTCGCCCGCCAGTTGGGATTCAAGCGCGGGCAGGTCCCATTGCTCTTCCATGCTGTCGGGCGGCATGTGGATGTCGACCAAATCGCCGATAACTTCTTCGCGGATGCTCTTGGCCAAATCGCTCACATCTTGGTTGGTGAGGATTTCGTTGCGGTAGTGGTAAATCACTTTGCGCTGGTCGTTGGCGACGTCGTCGTATTCCAAAACCTGTTTGCGCATATCGAAGTTGCGGCCTTCCACTTTGCGTTGCGCGCCTTCGATTTGGCGGGTGAGCATGCCATGTTCGATGGCGACGCCGCGCTCAGGGGCAAGGCGGTTGAGGATGGCGGCGGCGCGGTCGAGGGCGAACAGGCGCAGGAGCGGGTCTTCAAACGAGAGGTAGAAACGGCTGGAACCGGGGTCGCCCTGACGCCCCGCGCGGCCGCGCAACTGGTTGTCGATGCGGCGGCTTTCGTGGCGCTCGGTGCCGATAATGTGCAGGCCGCCGGCGTTGATAACGCGCTGGTGGTCGGCTTCCCAACTGTTTTCGAGTTTGGAGATGCGGTCTTGTTTTTCTTCGTCGCTCAAGGTTTCGTCGGCACGGATGGCATCGCTCTGGTGTTTGACGTTGCCGCCCAAAACGATGTCGGTACCGCGGCCGGCCATATTGGTGGCCACGGTAATCATGCTGGGTTTGCCCGCTTGCGCCACAATCAGGGCTTCGCGTTCGTGTTCTTTGGCATTGAGCACGTTGTGGGGCAGGCCGGCTTGGGTGAGCAGGCGCGATACCAGCTCTGAGTTTTCGATGCTGGTGGTGCCCACCAGAACGGGTTGGCCTTTGTCGAAACAGGCTTGGATGTCGTTGACAACGGCTTCGTATTTTTCTTCTGCGGTGCGGAAGATTTGGTCGTTGAAGTCTTTGCGCTGCATCGGGCGGTTGGTGGGGATAATCACGGTTTCCAGGCCGTAAATGCTTTGGAACTCAAAGGCTTCGGTATCGGCGGTGCCGGTCATGCCGGCGAGTTTTTTATACAGGCGGAAGTAGTTTTGGAAGGTGATTGAAGCCAGCGTTTGGTTTTCGCGTTTGATTTCGACGCCTTCTTTGGCTTCTACGGCCTGATGCAGGCCTTCCGACCAGCGGCGGCCCGCCATCAGACGGCCTGTGAATTCGTCGACAATCACGATTTCGCCTTCCTGAATCACATAGTGTTGGTCTTTGTGAAACAGGGTATGGGCGCGCAGTGCGGCCATCAGATGGTGCATCAGCATGATGTTGGCAGCCGAATAGAGCGAATCGCCTTCTTGCAGCAGGCCCATGTCGGCCAGAATTTCTTCGGCGTGTTCGTGGCCGGATTCGCTCAAAATCACCTGATGGGCTTTTTCGTCGACCCAATAGTCGCCCGCACCTTCTTCGGTTTCTTGGCGGATAAGGCGTGCGGGCACTTTGTCCATCACTTGGTAGAGCTGCACGTTATCGTCGGCCTGGCCGGAAATAATCAGCGGGGTACGCGCTTCGTCGATCAGAATCGAATCGACTTCATCGACCACGGCGAAATTCAAATCTCGCTGCACTTTGTCGTATTGGTCGGTTACCATGTTGTCGCGCAGGTAGTCGAAGCCGAATTCGTTGTTGGTGCCGTAGGTGATGTCGGCGTTGTAGGCGGTTTGGCGGTAGAAAGGCTGCATATCGCTCACGATCACGCCCACGGTCAGGCCGAGGAAGTTATACAGCGGCTCCATAATGCCCGCATCGCGTGCGGCCAGATAATCGTTGACGGTAACCACATGCACGCCTTTGCCCGCCAGCGCGTTGAGGTAAACAGGCAGGGTGGCGACCAGCGTTTTGCCTTCGCCGGTACGCATTTCGGCGATATTGCCGTCGTGCAATACCATGCCGCCGATGAGTTGGACGTCGAAATGGCGCATGTTCAGCACGCGGCGGCCGGCTTCGCGGCAAACGGCGAAAGCTTCGGGCAGAATGTCGTTTAAGCTTGCGCCTTCGGCGAGGCGCTGTTTGAACTCGGGGGTTTTGGCTTGCAGTTCTTCGTCGCTCAAAGCCTGCATTTGCGGCTCTAATTCGTTGATTTTGGCGACGGTTTTGCGGTATTGTTTGAGCAGGCGGTCGTTGCGGCTGCCAAATACTTTTTTGGCTAAGTTGGTAAGCATGAAATTTCCTGTGGCGGAGTGCGTTTGCGGCATTCCGGCTGAAACAGACGGGTCATAAAATCAAACCTGAATTTTAACACAAGCCGTTTGGCAGGGTTACAATGCCGTCTGAAATAGCGGCAGTTTGACCAAATTTCAACTTCCCTTTACTTTGCGGGCGTTTTTGAAAATGCCGCGTTGCGGTTTTGCAGCCGCTTTTTTATGCCAAACTTTTCGGAAATTTTTGGCCGTGCGGGAAAATTCCGCTCCGAAATAGCGATGTGCGGCATAAAATGCTTTAAAAATACGCACGACGGGATATGTTAAACAGCCTTTACCAAAACAACACTCAAGGTAGTGATTATGGATTTGAACCGGTTGGGCGGGCGCGACGGGCACTTGCTGGCCCTGTTGCAGCGTTCGCAGCAATGGCGCAGACTGGATGCCCAAGTCAAGCAGATGATGCCCGCCAACCTGCGCGCACATTTTCAGACGGCCTGTGTGGAAAACGGCGTATTGGTTTTGCTGGCCGACAACAATATGGTTTCTTCGCGCCTGCGCATGATCGCCCCCAGCCTGCTGCCGCATTTGCAGGCGCTGCATCCCGATATTGCCGGTGTGCGCGTGAAGATTCTGCCCAAGCCGCCGCAAACGCCCCGTGCCAACAGCCTGAAGTTGAGCGCGGCCGCGCTGGAAGGCTTCAGGCACTCCGCCGGGCAGTTGCAGCACCACCCCGAGCTGGCGCAGGCGCTGCAACGGCTGGCGGAAAAGCACGGGAAAGGCTGAACACTCGGGGCAGGCCAGAGTATGACGGAGCTGTTGCTCGGTTAAGCGGTTTTATTATAGAGGCCGTCTGAAAACATTTTCAGACGGCCTCTAACCTTTTACACCCGCCGCTGATAATGCTAACATCAAAAACCGCTTTCAAACCCTTCGCAAAGCTTTAATTCAAAGGAGAAAAACATAATGTCCACCTTGCCCCGCCCCGAAATCGATTCAGACGGCCTGCTGGAATATTCGGTGGTTTACACCGACCGCGCGTTAAACCATATGTCGCAAAAATTTCAGACGGCCTTGCGCTATATTTCGGCCACACTGAAAAAAGTGTACGGCGCACAACACGCCGCCGTGATTCCCGGCAGCGGCACGTCGGGCATGGAGGCCGTGGCGCGCCAGCTTGCGCGGGGAGAAAAATGCCTGATTGTGCGCAACGGCTTTTTCAGCTACCGCTGGACGCAGATTCTCGAAAAAGGCGCCATCGCCGCCGACAGCAAAGTGTTCACCGCCCGCCAGGCCGACGAAGCGCAAGCTCCGTTTGCGCCTACGCCGATTGAAGAAGTGTGCGCCGAAATCGCCGCCTACCGCCCCGCCGTAGTGTTTGCGCCGCACGTGGAAACCGCGTCGGGCATCATGCTGCCCGACGGCTATATCCGACAACTGGCCGAAGCCGTGCACGCTGTCGGCGGCCTGCTGGTTATCGACAGCATCGCTTCGGGCTGCATTTGGTTGGATATGGAAAAACTCGGCATCGACGTATTGGTTTCCGCCCCGCAAAAAGGCTGGAGCGGCTCGCCCTGCTGCGGTTTGGTGATGCTGAACGACGCGGCTTACCAAAAAGTGCAGCAAACCGAATCCGACAGTTTCGCGCTCGATTTGAAAAAATGGCTGCAAATCATGGAAGCCTTTGAAAACGGCGGCCATGCCTATCACGCCACGCCGCCCACCGATGCGCTGATGAAGCTGCACGATGTGATGAAAGAGGCCGAAGCCATCGGTTTCGAGCGTTTGCAGGCGGCGCAAACCGAGTTGGGAGAGAAAATCCGCGCGCTGCTGGCCGGTGCAGGCTACCCCAGCGTGGCTGCGGCAGGCTTTGAAGCCCCCGGGGTGGTGGTTTCCTACACGGTTAACCCCGATATTCAAAACGGCAAAGCCTTTATCGCGCAAGGGATGCAGATTGCCGCCGGCGTGCCGCTGCAATGCGGCGAGCGCAGCGATTTCCAAACCTTCCGCCTCGGCCTGTTCGGTTTGGACAAACTGCAAAATATCGACCGCACGGTGGAAGCGTTCGCACAGGTGTTGGGCAAGGTGTAGCCGGCAGGTAAGGTTCGGCAGCGCGGCAAAAGGTGTACAATAACGCCTTTTTCAGACGGCCTGCCGTTTGCACCTGCTGTGGCAGGCCGTCTGAAAAAGGCTTAACCAGAAATGGAGACCTTAATGTTCCGCACCATGCTCGGCGGCAAAATCCACCGTGCCACCGTTACCGAAGCCGATTTGAACTACGTCGGCAGCATTACCGTTGACCAAGACCTGCTCGACGCGGCGGGTATCTGCGTTAACGAAAAAGTGCAAATCGTCAACAACAACAACGGCGAGCGCTTCGAAACCTACACCATTCCCGGCGAACGCGGCAGCGGCGTGGTGTGCCTCAACGGCGCCGCCGCACGGCTGGTGCAGAAAGGCGACATCGTGATTATTATGTCGTATGTGATGCTCTCCGAGCCGGAAATCGCCGCCTACGAGCCGAAAGTGGTGCTGGTGGACGGGCAAAACAAAATCCGCGACGTTATCCGTTACGAACCGCCGCACACCGTTTTATAAACCATCAAAGGCCGTCTGAAACAATTTTTCAGACGGCCTTCAACCCACCGGAAAATCAGCCATGAACGTTAAAATCAACCATATCACCGTCGCCAACGACGCCCCGTTTACCCTGTTCGGCGGCATCAACGTGCTGGAAGACCTCGATTCCACCCTCAAAGCCTGCGAACATTATGTGAAAGTAACCGACAAACTCGGCATTCCTTATGTGTTCAAAGCCTCGTTCGACAAAGCCAACCGCTCGTCTATCCACTCGTTTCGCGGGGTAGGGTTGGAAGAAGGGCTGAAAATCTTCGCCGTCGTGAAAAAAGAATTCGGCGTGCCCGTAATTACCGACGTGCACGAGCCTTACCAATGCGCGCCCGTGGCCGAAGTGTGCGACGTGATCCAGCTGCCCGCCTTTCTCGCGCGCCAAACCGATTTGGTGGTGGCGATGGCGAAAACGGGCAATGTCGTCAACGTGAAAAAGCCGCAGTTTTTAAGCCCTTCGCAAATGAAAAACATCGTTGAAAAATTCGCCGAAGCAGGCAACGAACAAGTGATTTTGTGCGAACGCGGCGCGCAGTTCGGCTACGACAATCTGGTGGTCGATATGCTCGGCTTCGGCGTGATGAAAAAAACCTGCGGCAACCTGCCGGTGATTTTCGACGTTACCCACTCGCTGCAACAGCGCGAAGCCGGTGCCGCCGCATCGGGCGGGCGCCGCAGCCAAGTGCTGGATTTGGCGCTGGCCGGCATGGCCACCCGCCTGGCCGGCCTGTTTCTCGAATCGCACGCCAACCCCGATGAAGCCAAGTGCGACGGCCCCAGCGCGCTGCCACTGGCCAAGCTCGAAGATTTCCTGTTGCGCGTGAAAGCGGTGGACGAAACGGTGAAATCGTTCCCTGCGCTGGCGATTGATTAAACGGTTAAAAGCATGGCAACAGGCCGTCTGAAAACTTTTCAGACGGCCTTTGTATTTGATATGACAGGATATTTTTCAAAGCCCGGGAAAGGTAAATTTACCTAAATTAATGACCGTTTGTTTGATTTGGCGCAGACAATGGGCGGCAGGGCGGTTTGAGGCGGGAGTAATATCAGCACTAAATTAGCCCGAACTTTTTCTGTGAAGGAGTGTTGCCATGTCCGGATTTTTAGCCATCAATAAAATACCGAATAAAGGTATTCCTATCGCCGAGCAGCGCAGGATGTGGCTGCGGCAGTTTTTGAAAGCCTTTTTGGTGGTGTTTACCACTTATATGTGTATGTATTTGATTAGAAATAACTTTAAAGCGGCGCAGCCGATGATGAAGGAGCAGCTCGGCCTGACCACGCTCCAACTCGGCTATATCGGCTTGGCTTTCAGCATCACTTACGGCTTGGGCAAAACCGCCGTCGGCTATTACATCAGCGATAAAAACACCAAAAAATCCCTGTCGGTGATGTTGGTGCTCGCATCGATAGCGGTGCTGCTGATGGGCTTGGTGATGAGCGCCTCCGGTTCGGTAATCGGTTTGTTTATCGTGTTGTGGGGCTTGAACGGCGTGTTTCAGGCGGCGGGCGGGCCGGCTTCTTATTCCACGATTTCACGCTGGGCGCCGCGTAAAGAGCGCGGGCGTTATCTCGGCTTTTGGAATATGTCGCACAATGTCGGCGGCGCGGTGGCCGGTATGCTGGCGCTGTGGGGCGCAAACGTGTTTTTCGGCGGCAATGTTTACGGTATGTTTATCTTTCCCGCCCTGATTGCCTTGGCCATCGGCATCGCCAGTTTCTTTGTCGGCAAAGACGACCCCGAAGAGCTGGGCTGGAACCGCTGCGAAGAAATTTTCGGCGAACCGGTGGAGTCGGAAAACACCGAAGCCGAAGAAATGCCCATGTGGCAGGCATTCAAGCAGTTTGTGTTACGCAACCCGTGGATTTGGATGCTGTGCGTGGCCAATGTGTTCGTTTATATCGTCCGCATCGGTATAGACAACTGGGCGCCGCTTTATGTAACCGAAGAGCTGGGTTTCGACAAGCTGGATGCCGTCAACACGATTTTTTATTTTGAAGTGGGCGCGATTCTCGCCAGCATGAGCTGGGGCTATATTTCCGACCTGCTCAACGGCCGCCGCGCCGCTGTGGCGGTGGGCTGTATGGTGGCGATTATTTTCGTGGTGATGATGTACCGCCACGCCACCAGCGTGATGATGGTGAATGTTTCCCTGTTTCTGCTCGGCGCGCTGATTTTCGGGCCGCAACTGCTGATCGGTATTTCTTTGGTGGGGTTTGTGCCGAAAAAAGGCATCAGCGTAGCCAACGGCATGACCGGCACATTCGGTTATCTGTTCGGCGATTCCATAGCGAAGGTCGGACTGGCCGCCATCGCCGACCCGAAAAGCGGCGGTTTGAGCCTGTTCGGCCATACGCTGCACGGCTGGTCGGATGTGTTTATTGTGTTTTATATCGCTTTGTTTATCGGCATCGCGCTGCTGGCTGTAGTGGCTTACGGCGAAGAAAAACGCATCCGCGAAGTAAACAGGCAGTTGGGGCATTAACAGAACCGAGGGCTTTGCAAGCCGTTAAGGCCGTCTGAAATACCTAATTTCGTCATGCTCGGGCTTGATCCGAACATGACGTAGGTGTTTGTGAGCTGCTAAAGCGGCTTGCAAAGGCAGCAGGCCGTCCGAAAGTTTTTCAGACGGCCTGTTAGTCATTTTAAACCAAACGGTTATCGATTATTCCCACTCAATCGTAGAAGGCGGTTTGCCGCTCACGTCGTACACCACACGGTTGATGCCGCGCACTTCGTTGATGATGCGGTTGGACACTTTGCCCAGTAGCGAATAAGGCAGTTCCGCCCAATGCGCGGTCATAAAGTCGCTGGTGATGACCGCGCGCAGGGCGACCACGTATTCGTAAGTGCGGCCGTCACCCATCACGCCCACCGATTTCACCGGCATGAACACGGCGAAGGCTTGGCTGGTAAGGTCGTACCACGAGGTGCCGTTTTCATCGAAGGTGTTGCGCAGTTCTTGAATGAAAATATCGTCGGCTTGGCGCAAAAGGTCGGCATAATTTTTCTTCACTTCGCCTAAAATGCGCACGCCCAAGCCCGGGCCGGGGAAGGGGTGGCGGTACACCATTTCGCGCGGTAGGCCGAGCGCTACGCCCAGTTCGCGCACTTCGTCTTTAAACAAATCGCGCAAAGGCTCCAGCAGTTTCAGGTTCATGTTTTCGGGCAGGCCGCCGACATTGTGGTGGCTTTTGATGGCGTGCGCTTTTTTGGTTTTCGCGCCCGCGCTTTCGATAACGTCGGGGTAGATCGTGCCCTGTGCCAGCCATTTGGCGTTAACGCGTTTTTTGGCTTCGGCATCAAACACTTCCACAAACTCGCCGCCGATGATTTTGCGCTTTTGCTCGGGGTCGGTTACGCCGGCGAGTTTGCCCATAAACTGTTCGGTAGCGTCCACATGAATCACGTTTACGCCCAGATTGCGTGCAAACATATCCATCACCATTTTGCCTTCGTTGAGACGCAGCAGGCCGTGATCGACAAACACGCAGGTGAGTTGGTCGCCGATGGCGCGGTGGATCAGCGCGGCGGCCACGCTGGAATCGACGCCGCCCGACAAGCCCAAAATCACTTCGTCGCCGCCTACTTGTTCGCGGATTTTGGTGACGGCTTCGTCGATGTAGTTGGGCATGGTCCAGCTCGGTTTGGCGCCGGCGATGTCCAAAACGAAGCGGTTCAGCAGCGCGCGGCCCTGTTTGGTGTGGGTCACTTCGGGGTGGAACTGGATGCCGTAGAATTGTTTTTCGGCGTGTTCCATCATCGCAATCGGGCAACTCGGCGTGTCGCCGATCACCACGAAGCCTTCGGGCAGTTTCGATACTTTGTCGCCGTGGCTCATCCACACATCCAGCGTGTTAGCTTGGCCGTCTGAAATGCCGCGCGTTAATTCGCAATCGATGGTTTTTACCTGCGCATAACCGAATTCGCGCTGGTCGCCCGGTGACACTTCGCCGCCCAAATGGTGCGCCATAAACTGCATGCCGTAGCAGATGCCGAGCACGGGCACGCCCAAATCGAAGATGCCGGTGTCGGCTTGGTAATCGGAGTTGTAAACCGAGTTGGGGCCGCCGGAAAGGATAATCGCTTTGGGATTGAAGGCTTTGATGTCGGCCAAAGGCATATCGAAAGAGTGCAGTTCGCAGTAAACATGGGCTTCGCGCACGCGGCGGGCGATAAGTTGGGTTACTTGCGAGCCGAAATCGAGGATGAGGATTTTGTCTTGGGTCATGATGGTCTTCGATGGGAAAAGGGAAACGGCAGGCCGGCAAAAAGGCCGTCTGAAAAAATGCGTTATTGTATCATTTTTCAGACGGCCTGATGCGGGCGGCGGATTATTCGCCGTCGGGCAGTTTCACCCGTTTGTGCGGCACGATATTGCTGCGCGAAAGCAGCAGCAGGCAGCCCAGCACCATCATGCCCAACGCCACCAAAGGCGACATGCCCAGCAGGTATTGGCTTTTCAGGTAAACCGCCATGCCGATGTAAATCAAGAGCGGGCCGGATACGACCGACTGTTTGTTGATACCGTCCATCACCAGCACGGCAACGCCGGCAACGGCCAGGCCGATGGCAATCAGCGTGGCGGTGGCCGGCAGGATGCCGGTGGCTTTGAGAAACCACACGGCGCCGGCGATAATCAAAAACAGCGGCAGGGCGAGCGAGGCTTGGGGCATGGTGCAAACTCCGTGGTTGCGAATGTGTTCAGACGGCCTGCATTATTGGGTTATGCAGGCCGTCTGAAAAGGGTTCTTGCGCTTTTTTACGCAAACCGGTTGTATAGTGGCTTAAATTTAAACCACTAGAAAAATACGCAGGCCGCTAACCCGCGTTTTTCATCAAACGCTGTTTTTCGCGCTTCCAATCGGCTTCTTTCATGCTCTGGCGTTTGTCGTGCTGCTTTTTGCCTTTAGCCAGGCCGATATCCATTTTGATATAGCCGCGGCTGTAATGCAGGTTCAGTGGCACGATGGTGTAGCCCGCACGCTCGGTTTTGCCGATTAGTTTGTTGATTTCCGACTGCTTCAGCAGCAGTTTGCGCTGGCGTACCGGGTCGGGCTTCACATGGGTGGACGCGGTCGGCAGCGCGGTGATGTGGCAGCCCACCAGATAAAACGCGTCTTTTTTCCAATGGATATAGCTTTCTTTCAGCTGCACGCGGCCGGCGCGGACAGCTTTCACTTCCCAGCCGTCGAGCACCAAACCGGCTTCGATTTGGTCTTCGATAAAATAATCGTGGAAGGCTTTGCGGTTGTTGGCGATGCTCATGATATTTGATGTTTCGGTTCGGTTGCTTTTTTTCAGACGGCCTATTGTAGCAAAAGGCCGTCTGAAAACGTGAGACCTTTGTAAAAAAGCCATCTGCGGCGCATTTCTGCGTTGTGCGCTGCTCGCTCGCTTGCCTAACTCTATGTTATGTCTGCGCTCGCTGCGTTGCTACGCCTTGAACTGCATCCGCATCTGACTTTTTTGCAAAGGCCCAACGTTTTAAAATTCGCGTATGCAGGTAAAGCGCAAAACGCCGCCAACGCTTTCGGCAAACATGGCGGCGGGGCGCACCCACAAGCCGTAATCGCCGTAGAGGGCGCGGTAAACCACTAAGGTTTCTTCGGTTTCGCTGTGGCGGGCAGTGCCGAGCACTTCGTATAAATTGCCTTTGTAGTGGCGGTAGATGCCGGGTTTGACTGTGGTATTCATAATCGGCCGTCTGAAAAAGCAAAAAAATAAATGGCAGGTTTTGCAACCCGCCATACTTTGGGAATTGAAACCGGAACACTCCGGCCCAATTTAATTAAGCAGCCTGAATGTTGGCAGCTTGTTTGCCTTTAGGGCCGGTGGTTACGTCGAAAGAAACGCGTTGGCCTTCTTTCAGGGTTTTGAAACCGTCCATATTGATGGCAGAGAAATGAGCGAACAAATCTTCGCCGCCCTCATCGGGGGTGATAAAACCAAAACCTTTAGCGTCGTTAAACCATTTAACAATACCGGTTGCCATTGAACTTCCTATACTAAAAAAATTAACAAAAACAGCAAAATTCAGGCAACATGTAAAAACCAAAAGTTTCGAGTTTCTCCCAAACCAATATGCTTTTTTTAGATGCCAAGCTCTGCTAAGAAGGCTTTTTACCTATGTTGTATGGTCCAGTCAAGGGGAGATTGGGAAAAATATCGAAATTTATTAAAATAAAGCAAAAAACAACATAAATACCGCCCCAAAACCGCATTTTAAAGATTAATATGAGCCAAAACCAAACCCGCCGCGATGCCGAAACCGAGCTGTTAAACCGCAGTAAAACCACCCCGCCCAAACGGTATGGCGTTTATCTGCTTAACGACGATTACACGACTATGGATTTCGTGGTGGAAGTGCTCACCGAAATTTTCATGCTGCCCGAAGAGCGGGCGGTGGCCGTGATGCTGCTGGTGCATCACGAAGGCAAAGGGCTGTGCGGTGTTTACACCCGCGATATAGCCGATACCAAACAGCAACAGGTTTTGCAGCGCGCACGGCAGGAAGGCCACCCGCTGCAATGTATTGTTGAGGAGGTTTAAATGATTTCAGCCGAACTCGAACAGATTCTGCAACAGATTTACACCGATGCGCGCAGGCACAAATACGAGCTGATCAGCTTGGAGCACCTGCTTTTGGCGCTCCTCGAACAGAGCGAAGACGTGGCCAACATATTGGCACGTTGCGGCGCGGATTGCGGTGTGCTCACCGAACAGCTGATCAGCAGCATGGTCGACAACACACCGACCTTGCCGCCGCACCTGTTCGACAGCACCGAAACCCAGCCCACCCTCGGCTTCCAGCGCGTGTTGCAGCGTGCGATGGTGCACGCGCAGTCGGCCGGAAAAAAAGAAGTGAAACCGGTGGACGTGCTGGTGGCGCTGATGAGCGAAACCGACAGCCATGCGGTGTATTTTCTGCAACTGCAATCGGTTACGCGCTACGATTTGCTGCGCTGCCTCGCCCACGGCATCACGCCCGAAGGCAGCAACGGCAGTAGCCGTGAAGAAGACGACGGCGGCCAGGCCGCCGGCAGCGGCGATGCGTTGGCCGACTACACCGTCAACCTCAACGCCGAAGTGCTGGCCGGCCGCATCGATCCCTTAATCGGCCGCAAGCACGAAATGGAGCGTTTGGTGCAAACCCTTTGCCGCCGCCGCAAAAACAACCCCCTGCTGGTGGGCGAAGCCGGCGTGGGCAAAACCGCGCTGGCCGAAGGCTTGGCGCATTTGATCGTGAAGGGCGAAGTGCCCGATACGCTGCGCGGTGCCGCCGTGTTTTCGCTCGATATGGGCGCGCTGCTGGCCGGCACCAAATACCGCGGCGATTTCGAGGCGCGCATCAAGGCCGTCTTAAAAGCTCTGGCGAAAATCCCCAACGCCGTGCTGTTTGTAGATGAAATCCACACCATCATCGGCGCGGGCAGCACATCGGGCGGCACGATGGACGCTTCCAACCTGCTCAAGCCCGCACTGGCGAAAGGGCAGTTGCGCTGCATCGGCGCCACCACCTACAACGAATACCGCACCATCTTCGATAAAGACCATGCCTTAAGCCGCCGTTTTCAGAAAATCGACATCGTCGAGCCGAGCATTGCCGAAACCGTGCAGATTCTGCGCGGCCTGAAAAGCGCCTTTGAAGATTTCCACCAAGTGCGCTACACCGCAGGCGCGCTGGAGGCCGCCGCCGAGCTGTCTGCCCGCTACATCAACGAGCGGTTCCTGCCCGACAAGGCCATCGACGTGATGGACGAAGCTGGTGCCGCCCAGCGGATTCTGCCCAAATCCAAGCAGAAAAAGGTTATCGGTAAAGCCCAAATCGAAGCGGTGGTGGCCAAAGTGGCACGGATTCCCGAAAAAACTGTGTCGCACGACGACAAACAAGTGCTGCAATATTTGGGCCGCGATTTGAAAAATATGGTATTCGGGCAGGATGCCGCCATCGAAGCCCTGGTGGCCGCTGTGAAAATGGCGCGCTCCGGCTTGGGGCAGCCCGACAAACCCATCGGCAGCTTTTTATTTTCCGGCCCCACCGGCGTAGGTAAAACCGAAGTGGCGCGCCAGCTTGCCTTCTCGCTCGGTGTGCCGCTGCAACGCTTCGATATGTCGGAATACATGGAACGCCATGCCGTTTCGCGCCTGATCGGCGCGCCGCCGGGCTATGTGGGCTTCGAGCAGGGCGGGCTGCTGACCGAAGCGGTTAACAAACAGCCGTTTTGCGTGCTGCTGCTCGACGAAATCGAAAAAGCCCACCCCGATATTTTCAACGTGCTGCTGCAAGTGATGGACCACGGCAAGCTCACCGACAACAACGGCAAGAGCGCCGATTTCCGCAACGTGGTTATCATCATGACCACCAACGCAGGCGCGGAAAGCCTGAGCAAGCCCACCATCGGCTTTGCCGGCAAACGCGAGCGAGGCGACGAAATGCAGGCCATCAACAAGCTGTTTACGCCCGAATTCCGCAACCGTTTGGATGCCATTATTCCGTTTGCGCCGTTAAACGAAGCCGTGATTGCCCGAGTGGTGGATAAATTCCTGCTGCAACTGGAGCAGCAGCTGCTCGATAAAAAAGTGGAGGCCGAGTTCACGCCGGCGCTGCGCAAGTATCTGGCCGAAAAAGGTTTCGATCCGCAGATGGGCGCCCGCCCGATGAACCGCCTGATTCAGGACAAAATCCGCAAGGCGCTGGCCGACGAGCTGCTGTTCGGCCGCCTTGCCGACGGCGGTTTTGTGCGCATAGACTGGGATGCGGCCAAAGAAGAAGCCGTGTTGAAGTTTAAGAAAACCGCACCGAAAAAAGCGGTAGATGCGGCGGTGTGAACGCGCACGGCGGATTGTCGAAGGCAGTTGCCCGAGGCAAAGGCCGTCTGAAAACAAAATAACCGTTTTTCAGACGGTGTTAAGGTGGTTTTGCAAAGGTCGTGGGATTTAAGCATTTCAGACGGTCTGAAGGAGTTTTGCAAAGGCTTCGGCCAAAGCGGGTTTGAATGTTGTTGCGCATAAAAAACGCCCCGTAAAACGGGGCGTTTGGTATTGTGGGGTACGGCCAAACGGTTATTCTTCGGCCGGTTTGGGTTTTGGTGTGGCGCGCACGTCGTTACTTTTTTCTTTGTGTTTCAGCACGGCACGGTCGAGTTTGTCCATCAGCACGTCGATGGCGGCATACATATCCGATTCAATGGTTTCTACGTGCAAATCCTTACCGGCCAAGTGCACATCGGCTTCGGCCTTGTTGTTGACCTTTTCCACCGAGAGGGTAATGGCTACCGAAATCACGTTGGCGGCGTGGCGGTTGATGCGCTCGAGCTTGGCGGCCACATGGTTTTTGATGGCTTC
>JBHALY010000109.1:0-3820 GCA_041827905.1 Neisseria dentiae | reverse complement strand
TTGACCGCCCGCGAATATCTGAAGCCCCTGCTGGCCGACGATATCGACACGCTGGTGTTGGGCTGCACCCACTATCCGCTGTTAAAGCCGCTGCTGCGCGAAGAAGCGCCGGGGGTAACGCTGGTGGATTCCGCGCTCACCACCGCCGAAGCCGCCGCCAAAGCGCTGGCCGAGGCCGACTTGCTCAACCAGCACAACACCGCGCCCGACTACCGCTTTTATGTGAGCGACATCCCCTTGCGTTTCCGCACCATAGGCGAGCGCTTTTTGGGGCGCAGTATGGATCAGATTGAAATGGTTTCGCTGGGGTAGGGTATTTGGATTTTGATTGGCAACAGGCCGTCTGAAAAAGTTTTCAGACGGCCTGTTGCCTTTGCAAAACTACCTTCAGGCCATCTGAAAACTTAACGCGGATACACGGTTTGGTAGCACCAGCCCGTCATTGCCGGGCTTGACCCGGCAATCCAGCACCGGATACTTCTGACATACTCACCTTTTGCCTGAATGCAAATGCTGGATTATCGGGTCAAGCCCGATAATGACGGAATCAAACATTTCAGATGGTTTACAAAGGCCTCGGCCTGTTGCCCCTAAATCACAGCCGCGTAACGCTCAACACGCCTTTCACTTCGGCCAGGCTGGCCAAAACACGCGGCAGGTCGCCCACTTGGCGCACTTCCAGCGTGAAACGCATACTTGCTTCCAAATCGCGGCTTTGGGTTTGCACGGCGGTAACGTTGAGTTTGTGGCGGGCGAGCGTGTCGGAAACGTCGCGCAGCAGGCCGCTGCGGTCTTGGGCGCGGATTTCCACGTCCACGGCGAAAACCTGCCCTTCGTGCGCCTGCGCCCAGGTGGCGGTGAGCACTTTGTCGGGCGACTGTTCGGCCAGATGCTTGAACGAAGGGCAGTTGCTGCGGTGCACCGAAATGCCCCGTTCGCGGGTAACGAAGCCGACGATGTCGTCGGGCGGGGCGGGTTTGCAGCATTTGGCCAGCGTGGTCATCAGGCCGTCTTCGCCGTCGATCAGCACGCCGTTTTTGCCGCCTTTTTTGATTTTCGACTGTTTGACGATGGTGGTTTCGTTCAGCGGCGGCGGGGGCGGCTCGACCAGTGTACCGCAGGCTTTCTGAATGGCGCGCGGCGACACTTCGCCTTGGCCGACGGCGGTGTAGAGGTCGTCGATTTTCTTAAAGCCCAGTTTTTCGGCCAAATCTTGCAGGTTGGGTTTGGGCGATACTTTAACCAGTTGTTTTTCAAGCTGGTTGCGGCCATTTTCGCGCACGGCATCGGCATTTTGCTGGCGGATGAAGGCGCGGATTTTGCTGATGGCTTTGTTGGATTTCACCCAGCCTTCGTAAAGCCAGTTTACCGAGGGCGAGCCTTCTTTGGCGGTGATGATTTCTACGCGCTGGCCGTTTTCGAGCGGGGTGGAAAGCGGCACGATCTGGCCGTCGACTTTGGCGCCGCGGCAGCGGTCGCCGACGCTGCTGTGCAGGGCGTAGGCAAAATCGATGGGGGTGGAGCCGGTGGGCAGCGACAACACTTTGCCGTGCGGCGTGAGCACATAAATGGTGTCGTTGAAAAGCTCGGTGCGGAAAGCGCCGGCCAAATCTTCGCGCTCGTTGTCGGCCATGTTTTCGCGCCATTCGAGCAGTTGGCGCAGCCAGGCGATTTTCTGCTCGTAGGCGCTGTCGCCCCTGCCGCCTTCTTTATAGCGCCAGTGGGCGGCCACGCCGAATTCGTTGAACTGGTGCATGTCGAAAGTGCGGATCTGCACTTCCACGCCTTTATCTTCGGGGCCGACCACCACCGTATGCAGGCTTTTGTAGCCATTGCCTTTGGGTTGGGCGATGTAGTCGTCGAACTCGCCGGGCACGGGCTGCCACAGGCTGTGGACGATGCCGAGCGTGGTGTAGCATTCGGGGATGGTATCCACCAGAATGCGCACGGCGCGGATATCGTAAAGCCCGTCGAAACCGAGTTTTTTCTTCACCATTTTTTTATAAATGGAATAGATATGCTTGGGGCGGCCGGCTACGTCGTAGTGGATTTGGTATTTATCCAGCTCGGTGCGCAGGGTTTGCAGAAAGTGGTCGATGTATTCGAGCCGCTCGGTGCGTTTTTCGTCGAGCAGGCGGGCGATTTCTTTGTATTTTTCGGGGTTTTGGTGGCGGAAGCCCAAATCTTCGAGCTGCCATTTGAGCTGCCACACGCCCAGGCGGTTGGCGAGCGGGGCGAAAATATCCAGCGTTTCTTTGGCCAGCGCGCGTTTGTCTTCGCTGTCGGGCAGCGTGCCGATAAACTGCATGGTGCGGGTGCGCAGCGCAAGTTTGATGAGCACCACGCGGATGTCGCTCACCATCGCCAGCAGCATTTTGCGCATGGTTTCGGCCTGCTGGGCGCGCTCTTCGGGTGTGGCGAGGCTGTCAACACGGGCGAAGTGGGTGAGTTTCTGCACTTCGTCGATGCCTTTCACCAAACTGCATACGGTGGCGCCGCATTTTTCGGTAACCGTTTCCTGCCAGTTGGGGGCAAATGAAGAAATATCGGTGAGTATGGTGGAGGCCACCGCTTCGGGCAGCAAATCCATATCGGCCACCATCTGCGCCGCGCCCAGTACGTTGCTTAACAGCGGTTCACCGTTGGGGGTGAGGACATCAACGGGGTAATGCGCTTCGGCCAGTTTACGGGCGTTGAGCAGAATTTGGGCATCGTTGTCGTTTAATCCGGCGATGTAGCCGCCGAGCCATTTGTGGTAATTATCGAGATCAGGCGCGATGCTGCTGGGTGCTTGTTTGACGTTATTCATAGAATTCCCCGATAAAGCTGATATGGAGCGGCTATTGTATAGCATAGCCGGTGGGTTTTGAACCGATGCCGTCTGAAATATAGTCTTAAATATAGATGGTTGTAGCGAGGCAAAAACTTCAGGCCGAGACCTTTGCAAAACCCCCATCTGCGGCGCATTTCTGCGTTGTGCGCTGCTCGCTTGCTTGCCTATCTACTTGATATGTCTGCGCTCGCTGCGCTGCTGCGCCTTGAACTGCATCCACATCTGGGGATTTTGCAAAGGTCTCAGGCCGTCTGAAAAGTTTTCAGACGGCCTGTGTGTTGTTTCAAATGCGGCGTAACAATCAATCGGGTTTGTGTTCGATGTAATCCTGTTTTTGTTTTTCAGACGGCGTGGTAACGGTGTATTCGCCTTCGATGATGTCGCCGCTGCCGCCCGGGGCGCGGCGGAAAGGGTTATCGGTGTTGCCGAAAGTGCCGCCCATGGTGTTCATTTGGGCAATCGGTTTGCCTTTGATCGGCAGCAGCAGAATCAGGGCGATAACCAGCGACACGAAGCCGGGGCTCATCAGCAGCAGCGCGGCAACGGCGTAACGGATGGGCCACAGCATTTGGTAGAGCGAAATTTCACCGCCGTTTTTCATGGCGGCACCCGCCAGCAGCACGCCCGAGAGGCCGGTGTGGCGCAGCATCATCACGCCTGCGATAAAGCTCAGCACCATCAGCGCAAGTGTGGCGCCGCCGCCCAGCCAGTCGGCCACCCACACGATAGACATGATTTCCAAAAACAACAGCACCAGAAAACCGATACCGAAAAATCGCATTGTGCAAACTCCTTGTTATTTATTGTGTTGCCGCGCAAAAGTGCAAAACGGCGGCGCGGCCGGGGTGCCGCTTTCGGTAAAATAAAGCCTGAAAGGCGCGCTTTCAAGCATTTTTGATGTGAAAACGGGTAAAATACGCGCGGTAAAAACAAGTAAAGCCTCAAACAAAAGGCCGCGCGGGCATTCGGGCGGCCGCCGAAATTTGC
>JBHALY010000108.1:0-5857 GCA_041827905.1 Neisseria dentiae | reverse complement strand
ATTGGCAAAAAATCGCTGAAAGCCTTGTATGGTAATGCTTGCAGCGATTTTTACCAACCCAAATGTCCATTAACCCTAAAAAAGCGAATGATGCAGGAAGGGTGTTTTCATACGGCCTGAGGCTGTTGCATGTTGTTGAGGCCGTCTGAAACATCCAATTATCGTCATTAGCTTTGCAAATCCGCTGCGGGAGAATAACGGTGTTAAGTATTTCAGACAGTTTTGAAAAGGTTTCAGCCTGAGATGAACACTTGCGTTATACCCGGGCTTGACCCGGGTATCCGTCGCTGTTTTTGAAACGCAAGGATGATCGGATCAAGCCCGGGTATAACGGGAAACCAGATTATCCCGCCAACCCGAAACGGCTGCGGATGCGTTCGGCCAACGCCGCCGCGCTCAGGCCCAAATCGTCGAGCAGTTGCTGCGGGTCGCCGTGTTCGGTAACGGTGTCGGCCACGCCCAACAGCAGCACGGGGTTGCAGATATTGTGCTTGGCCAGCACTTCCAGCACCGCGCTGCCCGCGCCGCCCTGTTCGGCGTTTTCTTCGGCGGTAACCAGATAATCGTGGGTTTGCGCCAGCCGCACAATCAGCTCTTCGTCTATCGGCTTCACAAAACGCATATCGGCCACGGTGGCGTTTAGCGTTTCGGCGGCGGCCAAGGCCGGCTGCACCATGCTGCCGAAAGCGAAAACGGCAATGCGGCTGCCTTCGCGTTTCACCACGCCTTTGCCCACGGGCACGGTTTCGAGGCCGTCTGAAACGGCGGCGCCGCAGCCCGAACCGCGCGGATAGCGCACGGCCGAGGGCGCGTCTAACCGATAGCAGGTGGAAAGCAGCAGGCGGCATTCGTTTTCGTCGCTGGGGGCGGCCACCACCATGTTGGGAATGCAGCGCAGAAAGCTCAAATCATACAGGCCGGCATGGGTGGGGCCGTCGGCACCGACGATGCCGGCACGGTCGATAGCGAACAAAACGGGCAGGTTTTGCAGGGCGATGTCGTGGATAAGCTGGTCGTAGGCGCGTTGCAGAAAGGTGGAATAA
Source organism: Neisseria dentiae (assembly GCA_041827905.1). Classification (GTDB taxonomy): domain Bacteria; phylum Pseudomonadota; class Gammaproteobacteria; order Burkholderiales; family Neisseriaceae; genus Neisseria; species Neisseria dentiae_B. The sequence continues at coordinate 4,814 of JBHALY010000108.1, read as the reverse complement.
ATCGCCACCACGGGCTTGGCGCCTTCGCAGGCCAGGCCGCCGGCAAAGGTTACGGCGTGTTGCTCGGCGATGCCCACGTCGAAATAGCGGTTGGGGAATTTCTGTTCGTATTCCACCAGCCCGCTGCCTTCGCGCATGGCGGGTGTGATGGCGACCAGGCGCGGGTCGGCGGCGGCCTGGTCGCACAGCCAGCGGCCGAAAATCTGCGTGTAGGTGGGTTTGGCAGCGGGTTTGGGCGGGAATTTTTCGGTTTCTTTGCCGCTTTCCTGCGCCAAAGTGGAAACGGCGTGGTATTTCACGGGGTCGTTTTCGGCCAGTTTGTAGCCTTGGCCTTTTTTGGTGATCACGTGCAGGATTTGCGGGCCTTTTTTGCCGCGCAGCTCTTTTAAAACGTGAACCAGCTGTTCGACGTCGTGGCCGTCGACGGGGCCGGTGTAGTGGAAGCCGAAGTTTTCAAACAGCGATAGCGACTGCTTGGCGTGTTCGGCTTCGCCTGCGATGGCTTTGATTTTGTGTTCGACCTTTTGGGCGATTTCGAGCGCGCCGGGCAGTTTGTCGAGCACTTTGGTCGATTGTGCCTTGATGGTGGAGAGCAGGCCGTGCATATCGCGCACCACGTTGCGCGCCAGATATTTGGGCAGCGCGCCGACATTGGGTGAAATCGACATTTCGTTGTCGTTCAGAATCACCAAGAGATCGATATCCATATCGCCGGCGCAGTTGAGGGCTTCGAAGGCTTGGCCGGCGGTCATCGCGCCGTCGCCGATTACCGCCACGCTGCGGCTGGTTTTGCCTGCCAGTTTGTCGGCCACCGCCATGCCCAGCGCCGCGCCGATAGAAGTGGAAGAGTGCCCCACGCCGAAAGCGTCGTATGCCGATTCGCCGCGTTTGGGAAAGCCCGCCAGCCCGCCGTATTTGCGCATGGTGTCCATGCGGTTTTTGCGGCCGGTGAGGATTTTGTGCGGATAACTTTGGTGACCCACGTCCCACACCAGATGGTCTTCGGGCGTGTGGTACACATAGTGCAGCGCCACGGTCAGCTCCACCGCGCCGAGGTTGCTGGCGAAATGGCCGCCGGTTTTGCCCACCGATTCCAGCAGAAAAGCGCGCAGTTCGGCGGCCAGTTGCGGCAACTGCTTGGTGTCGAGCTGGCGTAAATCCTGCGGCAGGTCGATGGTGTCGAGTAATGGGGTTTGGCTCATGGCGTGGCCTTTGTTTATTTATCTGAAACGGCGTGTAATGGGCGATTATAACAAGAGATTGTGGAAACCGCCGCGCAGATTTGGCCGGCCGCACCATCTTTTCAGACGGCCTTATCCTGCCCGGCATGAAAAATAATTGCGCCGGCCGGGATGAAAATTCCGACGGTTTCTTTTACACTAGTGGCTGTTGGTATTTTTTGGAACATTACCATGAAATTTCGCACATTATCTTTAACGGTTGCGGCATTGCTGGCATTGTCTGCCTGTAAACCCGAAGAAGCCGCGCAGGCTCCCGGGGCTTCGGCGGCGAGTGCCGCGCCCGCACCCGCGTCTGCAACGGCGGAAACACCGGCAGCCGAAACGGCATCGGCGCCTGCCGATATTCCTTTGGGCGGCAATTTGGGCACGGCCAAAGATGCGGCTTGGCAGTCTTACCAATGCGACGAGGGCAAAACGCTGGATGCGCGTTATTACCGCGAAACCGACGAACCCGCTGCCGAAGTGCGCTTCGACGGCCAAACGCTGACGCTGCCTTACAGCGGGGAATACAGCAACGAAGATTTGACCGCATTCGGCAACGGCACCTACACCTGGACCATCGGTAACCAGTATCAAAGCGATTTTTATAAAGAAGACAACGGCTTTCTGGTGCGCCACGAGCAGCAGAAAGTGGACGGCGAAACGCTGCCGGTGGATGCGATTGTGATGAAAAACTGCCTGCCCGCGTAGTTCAAGAAACAAGCGGCGAATGCAAGCGTAAGGCCGTCTGAAAGTTTTCAGACGGCCTGTTTGTTGGGGCGTGCCGTCCGACGGCCACATGCCCCAAGCCGTGCACAAACGAAAAAAGACTGCCGTTTGCAGTCTTTTTTATTCCAAAACATCCGCCAATCAGCGTTTGAACATATTGCCGAATTTTTGGTTGAATTTGTCCACGCGGCCGGTGGTGTCGACGATTTTTTGCTGGCCGGTGTAGAACGGATGGCATTGCGAGCAAACCTCGATGTTGAAGCTCTCTTTGGCCATGGTGGATTTGGTAACGAATTTGTTGCCGCAAGAGCAAGTTACGTTAACTTCGTGGTAATCGGGGTGGATACCTTGTTTCATTTTATTTCCTTTCGGTGAGCGGGCATAGGGGTTGTGCCTATGCTTCAAAGACAAGCTGCGCAGTATTGCCGTTTGCTGCCGTTTTGTCAAGCCTATATTGCGGCTTGCGGTTTAATTTGCAACAGTTTTTTGCTAAAATCGCGCCACGCCGACACACGCAAAGAAAGCAGCCCCACATGGCCTACCAACAAATCACCATTGCCGTTAACGACCACACCGCCGAGCGCCTTGCCGATGCGTTAATGGCGCACGGCGCACTTTCCGCCGCCATCGAAGACGCCTACGCAGGCACCGCCAACGAGCAGGCCATTTTCGGCGAACCGGGTATGCCCGCCGAGCAGATTTGGCAGCAAAGCAAAGTAATCGCCCTGTTCGACGAACACACCGATGCCGTACCGGTTGTGGCCGCCGCGGCCTACGACTGCAATATCGCCGTGCCCGACTACGACACCGAATACCTGCCCGAGCAGGATTGGGTGCGGCTCACGCAGGCGCAGTTCGAGCCGATTCAGATTTCGGAACGTTTGTGGATTACCCCCTCGTGGCACGAAGCGCCCGGCGGCCGTGCCGTCAACCTGCAACTCGACCCCGGCCTTGCGTTCGGCACCGGCAGCCACCCCACCACCCGCTTGTGCCTGCAATGGCTCGACCGCCATCTGCAAGGCGGCGAAGCCGTGCTAGATTACGGCTGCGGCTCCGGCATTCTCGCCATCGCCGCCCTGAAATTGGGCGCGGGCAGCGCCGTTGGTGTGGATATCGACGAGCAGGCCATCCGGGCCAGCAACGACAATGCCGCCCAAAACGATGCGCCCGCACGCTTCTATCTGCCCGACGCCCTGCCCGAAGGCCGGTTCGACGTTGTGGTGGCCAATATTCTCGCCAACCCCCTGCGCCTGCTCGGCGGCCTGTTGGCCGAGCGCACCAAGCAGGGCGGCCGCATCGTGCTCTCGGGCATTCTCGACGAACAGATTGAAGAAATGAGCGGCATTTACAGCGAATGGTTTGATTTGTCGCCCGCACAAACCGACGAAGGCTGGGCATGCTTGAGCGGTGTGAAGCGCTGATTGTGGTGTTTGAAGCAAAAGGCCGTCTGAACGTTCAGACGGCCTTTTATCCTGCCGCCCGTCTGCGAGCCTGAACAATAGGTTACTATAACGCGTTGCGCGGGCAGCGGAATCTTGCAAAAGGCCTGCCTGCCGCCATTCTGTATGCTGCGCGGCGCGTTCCGGTGCGCCAAACTGCTGCCGCTTTTGCGATACAATGTTCCCGTCCCCAATCTGCTACGCACGAAAATGACCCAAGCCACTCCCGAATCACTGTTCCAGCAAGGGCACGAGCTGCTGCTGAAAAACCCGAACGACTGCGCCGCCGCCGTGCCCCTGCTGTTTGAGGCTGCCCAAGCCGGGCATATCGAGGCCGCGTTCCAACTGGCCGGCTGCCTGCTCAACGGTGCGGGTGCACGCCCCAATTACAGCGCCGCCCGTCATTGGCTGGCAGTAGCGGCGGAGGGCGGCCACCCCTATGCCCGTTATAACCTGCTGCAACTGCGCGCCGCCGACGGCGAGCGTTTCGAGCAGCAGATAGGCGCCTACACCGAGCTGGCCGAAAGCGGCGTGTTACATGCCCAGCTGCGGCTGCTCGAATATTGTGCCGACCAAAAAGATCCGCAGGCCGTGCATTGGGCCGAACTGGCGGCGGCGCAAGGCAGCGGCGATGCGCAGTTTTATCTCGCCAAATATTACCAGCAGGCACCCGAGCCGGATTTGGCACGGGCGCACGAACTGTTTACGCAGGCGGCCGCGCAAGGTGTTACCGCCGCCCACTGGCTGCTCGGCAACCAATACCGCTACGGCCAGTATGTTGAAAAAAACCTGCAAAAAGCCATTGAACATTTCACCCCCGCCGCCGAGCAGGGTTTCAGCCCCGCACAGTCCGCGCTGGGCGAGGCGCTCTTTGAGCAGAACAACGGCGAATCCATAGGCTGGCTCGAAAAAGCCGCCGCGCAAGGCGATTCCGATGCCCAGGCAACGCTGGCCGAGGCTTATCTGACCGGCAGGTTTGTGGAGCGCGACCACCAACAGGCCCGCAAACACGCTTCGGCGGCCGCCCGCCGCAACCACCCCAAAGCCCTGCGCCTGCTCGGCGATATTTTCCGCTACGGCTTGGGCGTCGAAGCCGATACCGACACCGCCCGCCGCCAATACCAGCGCGCCGCCGAATTGGGCGATATGGCGGCACACAAAAAACTGCTTACCGATACCGCGCTCACCCATAAAGAAGATTATGAAGAAGCCAAGCAGGCGGCGCTGATGTTTCAAAAAGCCGATCAGGATTACCAGGCCGCGTTTGCCTGCCATTACGGCTTGGGGCGCGATCAGGATTATTTCTTGGCGCGCAAGCTCTATCTTCAGGCCGCCGAACTGCACCACCGCAAGGCGCAAACCAACCTCGGCATGATGTATTACAACGGGCAGGGTGTGGAGGCCGACCCCGATCAGGCGGCTTATT
>JBHALY010000107.1:0-12784 GCA_041827905.1 Neisseria dentiae | reverse complement strand
TATCATCAGCCTTTGGTTGTTGCGCCGCGCCAAATCCACCAGATAATCAATCACAAACGGGCAGCGCTTCTGATAAGCCTGCACCACGAAACCGATGCCGTTGAAACCTGCCAAATCGGGGTCGGACACCAGCGCTTCCATCAAATCCAGCGACAGCTCCAAACGGTTGGCTTCTTCGGCGTCGATATTCAGGCCGATGTTGTAAGACTTCGCCAGCATAAACAGCTGTTTGAGCTTGGGCAAAAGTTCGCCCATCACGCGCTCGTGTTGGGCGCGCACATAACGCGGGTGGATGGCGGAAAGTTTCACCGAAATGCCGTTGCCTTCATACACGCCCGCGTTTTGCGCATCTTTGCCGATGGCGTGGATGGCGTTCACATAATCCTGATAATAGCGGTCGGCGTCGGCCTGCGTCATCGCCGCCTCGCCCAGCATATCGAATGAAAAACGGTAGCCCGATTTTTCGCGCTCCTTGCCGTTTTGCAGCGCCTCTTCGATGGTTTGGCCGGTAACAAACTGCTTGCCCAGCATACGCATGGCGTAATCCACGCCTTTGCGGATCAGCGGCTCGCCGCCCTTGCCCAGCATACGGGTTAAGGCCGCACCCAAACCCTGCTCGCTAGTGGGCGTGGTAAGTTTGCCGGTAATCAGCAACCCCCATGCGGCGGCGTTGACGAATAACGACGGGCTGTTGTTGAGATGGCTTTTCCAATCGCCGTCCGAAAGTTTGTCTTGGATTAATTTGTTGCGGGTGGCGTTGTCGGGAATACGCAGCAGCGCCTCGGCCAAACACATCAGCGCCACGCCCTCTTCGCTGGAAAGGGAAAATTCGTGCATCAGCGCATCCACGCCGCTGGCTTTTTTGCGGTTTTCGCGCACTTGGGTAACAAGGCGGCGCGCCAGTTGCGAAGCGCCGTTTTGCTCGGCGGCGCTCATCTGCGCCCGTTGGAGCATATCCTGCACCGCCTCGGTTTCATCACGGCGGTAGGCTTGGGTAACGGCTTGGCGCAGGGCGGTTTGCTGCGGGTGGGCAAAGCGGAACATATGTTTCTCCATTGTTTTTTGTTTCAGACGGCCTTAGGGCGTGTAGTTAGAAGGCCGTCTGAAACAAGCGGCAGGTAAAATGATGATTATCTTGAATCAATAGTTTACCAAAGCTTACAAAAAGACGGTAGCAGGATATGCAAACCGCCTCCACCGCAAAACAGCCTGTCTGCGGGGCGTTTGCAGACAGGCCGGATTGTATATTCGAAAGTATTGTGCCGCCGTTTACGGTTCGGCCTTCACTGCTTTCAGCATCACTTTGCCGTTATCGTCTAGCCATTCTAACTGCGTGCCGCTGATGCGGTAGGTTCGGTGTGAACCGATGGCGGTGCCTAGGCGGTTGTCGATTTCCATATACTGCCTATCCACACAGGCTTTCAGGGTGCTGGCGGCATCTGAAAAAATCAGGCGGTTGCCGCTTTGGCGGTAGCGCCCGAAAAGGTTGTTGCAGCCGCCGTCAGTGCGGAAATGCCCGTCTGCCAGCAAGGTGATGTTTACCCCTTCGGGCATGGCGGCGGAATCGGCCTCCTGCACCCGCCATTTGCCCACCAAGTCGGCGGAAGGGGCGGCGGCGCAGGCTGCCAGCAGTAAAGCTGCAAATAAGGTAACGGGTTTCATGGAACAGTCCTTTCTCGTGTCGGCCATATTCTGAACGCAAAAGCCGGATATTCAAACAACACGGAACCGCATCAAGCCGCAACCGCTTGTTTATCCTTTCCGGTTCGGGCAGGTTTCAGACGGCCCGGCTCGGCAGGCTTTACCGGTTCGACTCTGCAAACCGCGCAGGGTTCGCTCGCAACACTCACTCCAACGCCGCCACGGTAATCTTAGAGAGGCCGTCTGAAAAGCCTTTGGCGTAGCGGTGCGGAATCAGGCCGCCCACTTTGCCGTTTTGCACCACAGCCTCATAGGCGCACACCTGCCGCTCTTCGGGCAAAACGTTCAGCGAATAATCGGCGTTTAAAAGCGGCGAAATGCGGCTGAACAGGCGCCACAGCACGCGGCTGCCGTCGGGCAGGTTGAAGGCCGCCTGAAAACGGGTGTTGCCTTCGTTGCAGCCGACATGGAAGCGGTCGTAGTCGAACGGGGCGTCGTCGGGAAACGGCACCGCGCCGGCGAAACCGAAAATACGGTCGTGCGCGCACAGGCTTTGGCGGGCATAAGGCCACACGTTTTCACGCAGAAACAACTGGTCGGCAAAATGGCGCGAAGCCGGTGGTGTGCGCAGAAAGGCTTCGATTTTGCCGCGCATATCGGGCACGCTGCCCGCCGCTGCGCCCCACAGCCCGGCCAGAATCAGCTCGGTGTGTGTGCCGGCATCGCGCAGGGTGTGGAACAGTTTGCCGCTGCCTAGCCATTCCTGCACCGCGCGCGCTTCGCGCTGCGAAATCACCGAGTCGGCATCGCGGAAAATCACCCGTGCGGCTTCGGGGTCGTCCATCGCCAGAAAACGCCACATCGCGCCCGGCCATTGTGCCGCCCCCTCGTCTATCCGCACGATTTCGGCGCCGTTTGCCCGCAGGCGCTGCACGGCCGTTTCGGGCACGCTGCCGTCGATATAGAAGCGGCACGTCCAGCCCGGGTAGATTTCGCCCGCCAACTCGGTGTTCATCACCGCCGGTTCGATATATTCGGAACTCGCGCCGAACAGCGAAAAGGCAATGATGTTTTTGCCGCCGCTGTTTTCGCGGGTTTGCGGCGGTTCGGCCTGCGCGGCTATGTTTTTATCGCGCAGCTGCAAGGCTTGCAGGCCGTAGGTGCGGCAGTTTGCCCAATCGCCGAGGCCGCCGTAGGCGTGGGCGAGCGCGTCGAGCGAGTTGATGTGCTGCGGGTTGCGCTGCAAAGCCCTTTTGGCATAGTCGATGCCCTCCTGCCACAAGCCGCCTTTCACCGCCGCGGTGGCGGCATCGCTCAATGGTGCAACGGCTTTGGGAATCAGCGCGTGGGCCTTGGCGGCTTCGCGCACGGCTTCGGGGTAGCGTCCGGCGGTCATATGCTGTTTGAACGCGGCGGAAATCCGGTCTAACTGCTGCTGGGTTTTCTGCAATTTGGGCGGCAGCGGTTTGCTCATGATGTGTTTTCCCTTTTTCAGACGGCCTGTTATTTAAAGGCATAATGATAATGTAGTCGGCACCGTTCACGGCAGGCCGTCTGAAAAATTCGTTACAAACGGCGCAATGCCTGTTGCGGCAGGCCGACACCGCGTTTTCCACCGGCACCTCAGGTTTTTATAAATATGTAAATCGTGCGCTTCAAACCGCTTTAGAATAAATGCTCGCCTGCCTTTCCGGCTGTTCGGCCTTCCGGCCGGCAATTCGAATATTCGCATCAAAAACGGCCTTTTTTTGATATTTTGCTGGACATTTAGCAGCAAGTTGGTAAAAATAGCCGGATATCTTTTTTTTGTTACCGCCTGTAAAACGGTGCCACATTCCCGCCGTGCAGCGCGGCGGTTTTCTCACGCTGCACGGCTTTAAAGTTATAAGCGGGTTAACGCTTATCCGGTTTTTGTTAATCCGCTGTCACGAGCAAAAGGAACCACGATGGACTTACGCAAACTGAAAAAATTAATCGACCTGGTTGAAGAATCGGGCATCGCCGAAATCGAAGTAACCGAAGGCGAAGAAAAAGTGCGCATTACCCGCTCCGCACCGCAGCAGGCCGTTTACGCCGCACCCGCACCCGTGCACCATGCCGCGCCCGCCGTTGCGCCCGCACCCGTTGCCGCCGCACCTGCCGCTGCGCCCGCACCCGCCGCACGCGATTTGTCGGCCGCCCAAAAATCGCCGATGGTCGGCACCTTCTACCGCGCGCCCAGCCCCTCGTCTCCCCCGTTTGTGGAAGTGGGCCAAAGCGTTAAAGCGGGCGAAACTCTGTGCATCATCGAAGCCATGAAGCTGATGAACGAAATCGAAGCCGAAAAATCCGGCGTAATCAAAGAAATTCTGGTTGAAAACGGCCAGCCGGTAGAATACGGCGAACCACTGTTTATCATCGAATAACCTTTTCAGACGGCCTTAACCCTACTTAAGGCCGTCTGAAACGCTTGCCGTATTCAGAACAAAGCCGCGCGCTTGGAAACCTCTTCTGAAAGAATCCCTATGCTGAAAAAAGTATTGATTGCCAACCGTGGCGAAATCGCGCTCCGCGTGTTACGCGCCTGCCGCGAAATGGGCATCGCCACCGTTGCCGTGCACTCCGAAGCGGATAAAGACAGCCTGCACGTGAAGCTGGCCGACGAATCCGTGTGCATCGGCCCCGCCCCTTCCCCGCAAAGCTATCTCAACATTCCCGCCCTCATCGCCGCCGCCGAAGTAACCGGTGCCGACGCCATCCACCCCGGCTACGGTTTTCTGGCAGAAAACGCCAATTTCGCCGAGCAGGTGGAACAATCCGGCTTCGTATTCATCGGCCCGCGCCCCGACACCATCCGCCTGATGGGCGACAAAGTATCGGCCAAACACGCCATGATCGAAGCGGGCGTGCCCTGCGTGCCCGGCTCCGACGGCGCCCTGCCCGACGATGACGCCGAAATTCTCAAAATCGCCGACAAAGTGGGCTTCCCCGTGATTATCAAAGCATCGGGCGGCGGCGGCGGACGCGGTATGCGCGTGGTCGAGAAAAAAGAAGACCTGCTCAAATCGGTGGAAATGACCAAAACCGAAGCCGGCATGGCCTTCGGCAACCCCATGGTTTACATGGAACGCTACCTGCAAAAACCGCGCCACGTCGAAATCCAGGTTTTGGCCGACGAACACGGCAACGCCATTTATCTGGGCGAGCGCGACTGCTCCATGCAGCGCCGCCACCAGAAAGTTATCGAAGAAGCCCCCGCACCCGGCATCACCGACAAAGAGCGCAAAAAAATCGGCGAAGCCTGCGTGGCCGCCTGCAAACGCATCGGCTACCGCGGCGCGGGCACGTTTGAGTTTCTGTATGAAGACGGCGAATTTTTCTTTATCGAAATGAACACCCGCGTGCAGGTGGAACACCCCGTTACCGAGCTGATTACCGGCGTGGACATCGTGCAGGAACAAATCCGCGTTGCCAGCGGCCTGCCCCTGCAATACAAACAGAAAGACATCGTGCTCGAAGGCCACGCGTTCGAGTGCCGCATCAACGCCGAAGACCCCTACAACTTCATCCCCAGCCCCGGCCTGATCGAAAGCTGCCACCTGCCCGGCGGCTTGGGCATCCGTGTCGACAGCCACATCTATCAGGGCTACCGCATTCCGCCCAACTACGACAGCTTAATCGGCAAAATCTGCGTGCACGGCAAAACCCGCGAGCAGGCCATGGCCAAAATGCGCGTGGCGCTGGCCGAACTGGCCGTAACCGGCATCAAAACCAACACTCCGCTGCACCGCGATTTGTTTGTCGACCCCGGCTTCCAAGAAGGCGGCGTGAGCATCCATTATCTGGAGCATTGGCTGGAGGCCAGAAAAGCCAAACAGCAATCCTAGCTGCAAATGCAAACCGCCCGGATATCCGGGCGGTTTTTTTCATCGTGCCGCCAAGAAAACAGGCCGTCTGAAAAATATTTTCAGACGGCCTGCCGTGCCTTAACCGGCTAAACATCAATCATCATCATCGCGATCGTGTTTATAGCGTTTGTGGTGGTGGCCTTTTTTACCGTATTTTTTATAACTTGCATGATGATGGCGGTATTTGCGCTTTCTGTCGTCGTCATCGTCATCATCGTCGCCATAATAATAATGGTTGTGCGTGTTGCGGTAAACCACGCGGCGCTGTTTTTCACGCTCGGCCGCTTCACGCTTCTGGTTGCGCTTGGCGTAAAGATTACCCGCCGTGCCGCCTACTGCGGCGCCGATCAGCGTGCTTTCCATATTATTGCCGGCAGCACTGCCGATTACGCCGCCCACGGCAGCGCCCACAATCGTAGCCGTTGTGCGGTCGGTCATGCGTGCCTGCGCCACCGGCGCCAGCACCAGCGCCGAAGCAGCCACCACGGTTATCATAGATTTGCGGACCATATTCATAGAAAATCTCCGTATCGTTTCGGGAAAACGGTTGCCTTTTACCACAAAATGCAGCGATTGCCGATAAAATGCAGACAAACGGCTTGTTAAAGCAACCGATTACATCATACCCGCACGCCGTTTAAAGATATGCACTCACAATGTAATATTATGCAGCCCTTTGTCATGCTCTAGCCGTTTTCAGACGGCCTGAAGCCTTTCAGGAACCCAAACTATGCCCTACCGCTACCGCCGCCCCCTGCCCGAAACCCCGCTCGACATCGTCGGCGACGTTCACGGCGAAATCGACGCCCTGCAAGCCCTGCTGCACCACCTCGGCTACCGTGAAAACGGCAGCCACCCGCAAGGCAGAAAGCTCGTGTTTGTGGGGGATTTGTGCGACCGCGGCCCCGACAGCCCCGCCGTACTCGCATGGTTTTTACAGATGCACGACGCAGGCAATGCCTTTGCCGTTTTGGGCAACCACGAACTCAATGCCCTGATGCACGACCCCAAAGACGGCTCCGGCTGGTTTTTTCCCGAACGCGAAGCCAAAGACGCCGCCCTTTACGCACCCTGGCATACCCTGCCAGCCCAAGCACGCCCTGCACTCGAAAGCCGCCTGGCCGAACAGCCGCTGATATTGGAACGCAGCGATGTGCGCATCGTGCACGCCGCCTGGTTGCCCTACACCTTTGCGCGGCTTGAAGAAGCCTGCGGCGAAAGCCTCACCGAACAATACCGCCGTTTCGACTGCGAGCTGAACGCACAACTTCAAACCGCCCCTTGGTATGCCGACTATCTGCGCGAACAGCAACGCTACGCCGAAGCCGCCGAAAACCCGCAGCAGGCACCGCCGCCCATGCTTGCCACCGCACAATACGAACTTAACCGCAGCCGCCTGCACCCCATACGCGCACTCACCAGCGGCGTCGAGCAAATCACCCCGCAACCGTTTTATGCCGGCGGACGCTGGCGTTACACCGCCCGCAGCAGCTGGTGGAACGATTACCGCGAACCCGTTCCCGTGCTGATCGGCCACTACTGGCGCAGCTGGCAGCCCCAACCGCCCGCGCCCGACCGCGAAAACATTCTGCCCGCGGCAGGCAACGCATGGCACGGTGCCGAACGCAATGTGTTCTGCACCGACTTTTCCGCCGGTGCGCGCTGGCGCGACCGCAAACAGCAAATCCCGCCCGCACAATCCCGCTTCAGGCTCGCCGCCATGCGCTGGCCGGAACGGGTGTTGGTGTTCGACAACGGCGATATTGAAAAAACGGTGTAAGCATCATGAACAGGCCGTCTGAAACATTTTTTCAGACGGCCTGCCGTTTTTCGGTTAACGCCGGAAAACCAACTTAACGGCATACCCCGCATTAGACAAAACGCGATACCTTATGCATAATCGGCACAACATTCCGCAAACATAAACCGCCCGTAGAAACCGAAAGGAAAAACATGAGGATAACCACCTTAGCCGTTACCGTTGCCGCCATCGGCCTGAGCGCCTGCAGCACCTTAAACGGCAAATCGGCACACGAAATGGTGCAGCATTCCATCGAGCGCAGCCTCACCAAAGATTACAGTTACAACTACCACGGTGAAATCAAAGCCTACCTCAGCCCGCCCGACAAAGGCGAAGCGCCCGATACCGCAGCTGCGTCTGCCGCAGCATCATCCGTTGCGGTAGATTCCGAAACCACCATGCAGACCGGTGAAAACGAGACCTCGGAACCCCCCGCCCTACTCGGCGGCAAAGCGGCCGATTGGTTGCAGGCCAACCCCGCCCTCGCCCGCTATCTGGAAAACGGCCGTCTGAAATACACCGGTGCGGTGGATTTGCGCCGCAAGCAGATCGAATTCATCCCCGAGCTAACGTTCAACAACCATAACGAAAACAGTAGCATACGTATGCCCATGCTGTTTGACGGCAACGATATGAGCCTCACTGCGGATATGCCCGCCAGCATTCCCGTGATTCTGAATTTCTTTGTCGAACCCAAACTGCGCGAGCGCCTGATAAACGAACCGCTGCGCATCACGTTAACCGACGCGGCCGAGAGCTTCGACACAGACGGCAAAATCAAACAACTCCCCGTCAAATCAGCCGTAAAAGCCGCCTATATTGCCATTTTGCGCGCCTACGGCGATATTCCCGCACAATACTACACCGCCCTGCCGCCGGACAGCTACGCCAAACAGGCAGGTGCGAAATACCGCATCCGCTATGTGGAAGACGCTACGTTTGAGAAACTGTATCTTCAGGCGGCAGCCAAACACTTCCGCCGTGAGCTCGACCGCCTGCAAAAAGAAGCCCCTGAAAAAGGCATCGGCGCCGAAAAATACGAAGAGTTGAAACAATGGGCCGACTCTTTGGCCGATACCGGAGAACTCCCGTCAAACGCATCGCTGGTCGGCGTGCCGATACTGACCGACTGGTATCTCGACCGCAAAGGCCGTATTGTAGGTATGCGCTCCTTCCTGCAAGCCAACGGCAAAGAAAAAGCCTTAAACATCAGCTCGGTGTTTTATATGCACAATTTCAACCGGCCTAAATTCACCTTCCAACCCAAGCAGGGTAAAACTATCAGCTGGAAAGAATTGGCCGACGCCGTTACCGCTCAGAAAAACGCCCGCTACGGCGAAGACGGAAGCGAAGACGGCGGCGAAATCGGCGAACCCAACCGGATTTACGAAAAACCGGTGCGCTGAAACGCGTTTGAACAAAACGGCAGGTTAACCAACCGCCCCGCCGTTTCTAAAAACGGCAAAGGCCGAAACCTTTGCAACAATAACTTCAGGCCGTCTGAAATCTGTTTTCAGACGGCCTGAAGCGTACCTGCCCTGCCTTACACCACGGTAAAGTTGGCTTGGTTGATTTCCAAATCTTTATCGAGCGTGGCAAAGTGAATGCCGTCGGCCTTGCCGCTGCCGTCGCTGTCGTAGGTGAGATGGCCGGTGTCGGCGTGGTAGCGGACGTATTGTTCCCATTCTTCCATCGTGTTGCTGACCAGGCTCTCGAAGATGCTGCTGTGCAGTTCGATAATGTCGAAGCTTGCGGCAAAATCGGTGATGGTATCGATGCTGCCGTCTAAACCGCTGTCGAACACGAAGGTGTCGCGCCCGTCGCCGCCGGTGAGGGTGTCGTTGCCCGCTCCGCCTATGATGCGGTCGTCACCCGCGCCGCCGTTAAGCAGGTTGTCTGCGCCGTTGCCGGTGAGGGTGTTGTTCAGGCCGTTGCCGTTGCCAACGATGGCGGTGGTGCCGATCAGGGTGAGGGCTTCGAGGTGGTTGCCGAGGGTGTGGTCGGTGCTGCTGTACACATGATCCTCGCCTTCGTTTTCGGCTTCGATAACGGTGTCGCCGATGTCGTCGGTTACGTAGGTGTCGTTGCCCGAGCCGCCGGTTAGGGTGTCGGCGCCACTGCCGCCGTCGAGATAGTCGTTACCGGCACCGCCGCGCAGGGTGTCGTTGCCCGCACCGCCGATGATGTGGTTGTCGGCGTTGTTGCCGGTGAGCACGTCGTCGTGTTCGGAGCCAATCAGGTTTTCTATCTGCGTGCCGTAACCGATAAAGGCCTGGCCTTCGGTGTAGGTGTTCAGCGTAACGGTGGTGCTGCTGTTGCCGCTGAGTGCGGCATCGGCGCCCAACCCGAAATAGCTGCGCATATCGTAGGTGTTGCTGCTTTCTACGGCGAAGGTGGTTGCCAGATTGTTGCCGGTGTAAATCCACGAACCCGGGGTGAGGTTGACGTTTACGCCCTGTTTTTCGGCGGAAGCGTCGAAGGTGTCGACGCCGCCTGCGTCCCAGATGTAGCGGTCGGCATCCTGGCTGTACATATTGTAGTTTTTGAAGGTGTAGGTGTCGTCGCCGGTGCGCACGTTTTGGTTGACGCCGAATGCGTAATGCAGATAGGCCAAATCGTAGGTGCGCAATTCGCCTTTGATCAAAAACAGGGCGTTGTTGACATAGGCGTTATACGACATATTGGAAAACTCGAGGGTTTCTTCTTTTTTGTAATCACCGGTGAAGCCTGCGGAGGTGTGCGCCATACCGAGGGTGTGGGTTACTTCGTGCAGCACGGTGTAGTGGACGAACTCTTTGCCCCACGACATATAGTTGTGGCGGCTGTTCCACGCAATCAGGCCGCCGTTGTAGGCGATGGCCGATGCGCTTTCAAAACCGTTGGTCAGGTTGCCCATGAAATAGTTGGTGTTGGCTTCGGCCATGCTGCCGACTTCAACGAATTCGATATTGGTTACGGCGCTGATTTCTTTATAAGCGTTGCGCACGATTTCCTGCAAATCCGACGAATAGGTGCTCATCGTGCTGCGGTCGATATAGTTATTGTAATTCTCGGGCAGACCGGCAATTTCGTCGAGCGTCATAAAGTGGTATTTGATCACGGCGGGGCCGTCGGTGTTGCCGCCGAAGGTGATGCCGTAGCTGCCGCCGTTGAGACTGCCGGTTTTCTGGATGAAATACGGGAAGTTATACCCTTCGGCGGTGTGGTCGCTGTTAACCGCCGCAGCGCTGATTTTGCCGTGCGCGCTGACGAACGCGCCGCTGTTTTGATTCGGTGTGGCATAGGTTTCGCTGTCGGCAACGGTGATGCTGCCGCCTGCGCCATCGGTGGCGCTCAACACGGCGCGCACGGTGTGGGTTTCGGCGTTTGCCAAGTCTTCCGTCAGCACTTTGGCGCTGAAGGTAAGGTCGTCGCTAACGCGCGCGGTGTAGATTCTGCCGCCCGCTTCCAGCGTTACGGTATCGCCCGCTTTGGCGCTGCCGCCCACCGTGCCGCTAATCAGGGTTTGCCCGGCTTCGGCTCCGGCCACTACATACAGGCCGTCTGAATTCTGTTCGATATAGGGGCTGTCGAACGTAACCGATTTCACCTGCACTTGCGCGTAACGTGAAAGCGTGTTGATGCGGTAGGCATTGCTGCCGGTTTCCACCAAATCAAGCAGATTCGGGTCGGCATCCACTTTAAAAGCCAGCGTTTGGCCGTTTAACGCCGCCAATTCTCGGGTAGGGATATCCAGATAAAAACTGCGGTCGGCCTTAACGCCTGCGGTGTAGCTTTTATCGCCTATGGTTACGGTGATTTGGCGCAGCCTTTCGCTGTTCAGGCCTTCGGCAAACACGCCGTCAACCTCGATTATGCCGCCGATGCGGGTGGTGTCGGCCTGCGGCAGAGCTACGCCGAAACTACTGCCGATTCGGGTGATGTCGATGCTGGCGGCGGCTTCGGCGGCCACTCCGTAGCTGCGCGCGGTAACGGCTTCGGCACCGTTTAACCCGTTCACGGCAGCCTGCACGGCGTAGCCGCCGGCCGCAAGCAGTTTTTCGGCTGCCACCAACGCGCTGAAGCTGTAATCGCCGTTTACTTCGGCGCGTACGGCTTCGCCGCCCACCGTTAATGTTACGGTTTGGCCGGGCTGGGCGTCGGCTCCCGACACGCGGCCGGAAATTTCGATTGTTTGCCCGGCTTCGGTTACGTTGATTAAATCGTCGGCAGTAACCGCATTGAGGCTGATGCCGATATCGCCCGACTGTATGCTGTAGCCGAGGCTGGTTCGGGCGGAACCGGTGTTGCCGGCATCGTCGGCTGTGTTAACGGCGGCATGAATCACGGGCACGGCGGCTGCGGCCAGCAAGGCACCGGATACGTTAACGGCAAACGCGCCGCTGCCGTCAACGGCGGCTTCATGGCTGCTGCCGTTAACGGTTAAGGTAACGGTGTCGCCCGCCTTGAATTCGCCGCCTACTCTGCCCGACACGGTTACTTCGCCGCTTTTTTCGCCGCTGCCGATGATATTGCCTGCGGCGATGTCGTTTAATTCGATGGTCGGCACGGGTGCAACGGTGTCCACATCATAGCTGCCGCTTGCCGTGTGTTCGGCGGTGTTACCGTAAATATCGGCTGCGCTAACGTGGGCGCTGATGTTCAGACGGCCTTCGCTGCCGGCCAGCGCGGTGGCGGGCAGTTCCAATATCCAGTTGCCGTCTGAAAGCACCGGCGTGTAGGCGGTGCCGTTTACGGTAACGGCAACGGTTATGCTGCTCTCGGCAACGGTATTGCCTGCGGTGAGCGTGCCTGTAATCAAAACGGTTTGGGAAAGACCGGCCGCATTCACGGCTTTGCCGCCGTTGATGCTGCCGATGCCGATTTCGATTTCGATTTCTGGCGGCACGGTTTGATAAATATAGCCTTGTGTGGCAACCGCAACTTCGGCGGTGCGCCCGGCCTTATCTTTAACCGCACCTGTTGCGCTCACTTCGGTGTTGGCCGCCATCACTTCGGCCGGCACTTCCACGCTGAACGTTACGCCTTTCAGCTCGGCGCGGTATTCGTTGCCACCCACGGTAACGGTTACCGACTGCACGTCGTCGCCGTCGGCCAAGCGGGTAACTTTGCCGGAAACGGTAACCGCCGCCTGCGCCGCTTCGCTGCGGTTGAGCACGTTGTCGCCCGTTATCGCGTTGAACACGATCACGCCTGCGGGCGGGGTTTTGTCGAGAAAGATCATGCGGGAAGCGCTGGCGTTGCCGCTGCCTTCGTTGCCTGCCTCATCGATGCGCGGCACGCTGGTAATAACGGCATAGCGGCCTTCTGTACCGTTGGGGAACACGCGGGCGGTGTCCACTTCGACGCTGTAAGTGCCGTCGGCCTGCACGGTGGCGGTATATTCGATTTTGTTAACGCTTACGGTTACGGTGGCGCCCGTTTTGCCGTCGGTTACTTTGCCCGAAACCGTGAG
>JBHALY010000106.1:0-13638 GCA_041827905.1 Neisseria dentiae | reverse complement strand
GCATCGGTGCCGATGGCGGGCGTGCCCACCTGGCCGGTAATCACCACCAACGGAATCGAATCCGAATAGGCCGTGGCAATACCGGTAAGCGCATTGGTGGCGCCGGGGCCGGATGTTACCAACGCCACGCCCACTTTGCCGCTGGTACGCGAGTAAGCGTCGGCGGCATGTACTGCGGCCTGCTCGTGGCGTACTAAAATATGTTTGAACTTATTAAGCTGGAAAAGCGCGTCGTAGATTTCGAGAACCGCGCCGCCGGGATAACCGAAAACGTATTCCACGCCCTCGGCCTTTAGACTCTGCACGAGTATTTGTGCACCTGATAACTGCATATCTGCCTCTTTTTTCTGCGTGTAAACCAATAGGGGAAGCCGGCTCCGCCACAGCACCTGTAATGCAATTTCTGCAGGCAGCGGTTTAGGGTACGCGCATTGCAGAAAAACAGCGGCAGCCAAGCAGCCCAATCAATTGATTCAGACGCTTGAGCGTTTATCGAAGTAAAAGAGCTTGAAAGATAACCCAAACACTCTATCCAATCAAGACAAAAACTTTCATTTGAAAGCAGAAAAAATTCATATATGTTTTAATGTTTGATTTACAACAAAATAAATCGGCATTACCGAAGAAAATCCGCTTTCAGACGGCCTGAAAACCAATCGGGCAGCGCCGCATAACACGGCACTGCCCGACCATCAAAACTGGCGCACCCAACAGGGATCGAACCTGTGACCTCCAGCTTCGGAAACTGACACTCTTCCAACTGAGCTATGGGTGCGGAAAGACCGATAGAGTAACGCAAAACGCCCCCTTTGGCAAAAGTTATTTCACGCGCGCCGGGCCGCACCGCTTTTACACATGGCATGTAGGCGGATGTAGTAATCGGCATTTTTTTGAGGAAGGTTAAACTTAAAGATTGGAAAGCCGCCGCGAATTCAGTATAATCCAGCAAATTATTGTTAATGCAAATTAACAGAACCAACAATTACAAGCCCTTATCCTCACAACCTACCAAAACGGCGAGGCCCAACCACATGAACCACTTGAGCAACAACAAAGCCCGAGGCTCTGCGTTAACTCCGCTTATCGGCGGCATCGTAATCCTGCTTGCAGTATTGTTTTTTCTGGTCAAACTGGCAACCAGCGGCTATTACAGCGATGTAGAGGCTTCCACGCCCTCCGCCACCCAAACCCGTATCATGCCCGCAGGCAGCGTTACCATGGGCGACGGCACACCCGTCGGCCAACGCACCGGCGAGCAGATTTTCAACAAAATCTGTATCCAATGCCACGCTGCCGACGGCAATATCCCCAACGCTCCCCGCGTAACCCACAATAACGAATGGGCGCCGCGTATCGCCAAAGGTTTCGAAACCCTGTTCAACAATGCACTCAACGGTTTTAACGCCATGCCGGCCAAAGGCGGCCAGGCCGACCTGACCGACGACGAACTCAAACGCGCCATCGCCTATATGGCCAACCAATCTGGCGGCAACTTGGAAGCTCCTGCCGTAGGGGGTGCTTCTGGTGCAGCCGCTTCGGGCACTGATGCCTCTGCAGCTTCTCCGGCTTCTTCACCCGCCGCCTCTGATGCTGCCGGCGCAGCCGCTCCTGCTGCCGCCACCGCATCGGCTGATGGTAAAAAAATATTCGATACCGCCTGCGCTGCCTGCCACGGTGCGACTTCGGCCATTCCCAATTCGCCCAAAATCACCAAAAACGACGAGTGGGCGCCGCGCATCAAACAAGGTAAAGAAACCCTGTTCAAACATGCGCTCGAAGGCTTTACCGGCCCCAGCGGCAGCATGATGCCTGCCAAAGGCGGTAACGCCAGTCTGACAGACGACGAAGTGAAAGCCGCGGTAACCTATATGGTTAACGAATCCGGCGGTAAAATTTGATCAGCTTCATACTCAAATGTTTTTTAAAAGCGTACTATTTAGGTACGCTTTTTTTTATTTGAGCCGGCCGATACCGCATCAAGCCTTGCCGTACCACGCCGCCTAAAACTTTTCAGACGGCCGCAACCCTATCCTGCACGGAACGGCAAACCAGATTTTCCCGCCCCGCCGTGCGCACGCCGCTTTCACAGGAACCCGCCATGAACGCCATCGAACAACTGCTTAACCACCCTGATGTCCGCACCACCCCGCTTTCAGACGGCCTCAAAATCCGCAACCCCGCCACCGGCGACACGCTGGCCTACATCCGCACCACTTCCGTGCAGCAGCTGGACCACATCATCGCCAAAGCCCAAACCGCACAAACCGAGTGGGCGGCGAAAAGCGCGCTGGAGCGCGCCGACATACTCTGGCGTTGGTTCCGCCTGATGAAAGAACACAAAGAAAACCTCGCCCGCCTGATGACGATGGAGCAAGGCAAAAGCCTGACCGAGTCGCTGGGTGAAATCGACTACGCCGCAGAGTTTATCCGCTGGTTTGCCGAAGAAGCCCGCCGCATCGACGGCGATATCCTCACCAGCCTGAAACCCACCCAAAAGCTGATGGTTATCAAACAGCCCGTCGGCGTAACCGCCGCCATCACCCCGTGGAACTTCCCGGCCGCCATGATTACCCGCAAAGCCGCGCCCGCACTGGCGGCAGGCTGCGCCATGATTGTCAAACCCGCCAGCCAAACACCCCTGAGCGCCTACGCCCAAGCCGTGCTGGCCTACCGCGCAGGCATTCCGCAAGACCTGTTTGCGGTTGTGAACGGCAAGGCCGCCGACATCAGCCACACCTTCACGCAAAACCCGATTATCCGCAAAATCAGCTTCACCGGCTCCACCGAAGTGGGCATACAGATTTTCCGCAACAGCGCCGACCACATTAAAAAACTCAGCCTCGAGCTGGGCGGCAACGCCCCCCTGCTGGTTTTCGACGACGCCGACCTCGACAAAGCCGTAGAAGGCACCATGCTCAGCAAATTCCGCAACAGCGGCCAAACCTGCGTGTGCACCAACCGCGTATATGTGCAGGCCGGCGTTTACGACGAATTCTGCCGCCGCCTCGCCGTGCAGGCAGGCCGTCTGAAACTCGGCAACGGTTTGGACAAGGGCGTGCAGCAAGGCCCGTTAATCGATGCGGATGCGGTGGACAAGGTGGAAGCATACATCGCCGATGCGCTCGAAAAAGGCGCGCAATGCCTAACCGGCGGCCGGCGCAGCCCGTTGGGCGGCACGTTTTTCGAGCCGACGGTTTTGAGCGGCGCCACCGCCGATATGCGCTTGGCCCGCGAAGAAATCTTCGGCCCGCTCTGCCCCGTGTTCAAATTCGAATCGGAAGCAGAAGCCGTTGCCCAAGCCAACCAAACCGAAGCCGGTTTGGCCGCCTACCTGTTTACCCGCGACACCGCCCGCCAATGGCGTGTGGCCGAAGCGCTCGAATACGGCATGGTGGGCATCAACACCGGCATCATCAGCAACGAAGTGGCGCCTTTCGGCGGCATCAAAATGAGCGGTTTGGGCAGGGAAGGCAGCAAATACGGCATAGACGAATATCTCGAATTGAAATATCTGTGTTTGGATATCGGCTGACATATCCGTCAGCACAGAAAAAGGCAGACTGAGACCCTTGCAAAATCCGTTCAGGCCGTCTGAAAGCATATAACGCATACCTTCAGACGGCCTAAACATCATTGTAAAACATTTTATATCAAAATCTTACTGCCTTATCACTCGCTACTTTCCGGCACATCACCCCAGCCCGCCATGATTCTGCCGATAATTTCCGCTGCACTGCCGGTTTCGGCCAGCGGTGCATTCTGCCCTGCCCACAACGAAGAAAATTCGTCAGAACCCTGAGCCTCCGCCGCCGCTTTCAACGGCGCAACCGCAGCCTGTGCCAGCGGGAAAGGCGGTGCGGCGGAATTGATGGGGCCGGCTTCGCGGATAAAGCGGTTGACGATGCCGCGCGCGAAGCCGCCGCTGAACAGGTTGGTTAAAACGGTGTGTTCCGCGCGGCTGCTTTGCAGGGCGGCACGGTGCAGGGGCGAGGTGTCGGCCTCGTCGGCCAGCATCAGCGCGGTGCCGATCTGTATGCCTGCCGCGCCCAAATCACGGGCGGCGCGGGCGGTGGCGGCATTACAGATACCGCCCGTTGCCACCACCGGCACGTTTACGGCTGCACAAACTTGCGGCAGCAGGCTGAATGTGCCCGACTGGGTGGTTAAATCCCTGCTGAGAAACATTCCGCGGTGGCCGCCTGCTTCCAAACCTTGCGCGATAACAATATCGGCGCCGTCGGCTTCGAGCCGGCGGGCTTCTTCGACGGTGGTGGCGCTCGACATCACCACGGCGCCGCTGCTTTTCACTTTGTCCAACAATGCCCGCTCGGGCAATCCGAAATGAAAGCTGACGACTTGCGGACGGTAGCGCAACACGATTTCCGCCTGCTCTTCGCCAAACGGCTGCCTGCCGCCGCCTGCGGCAACGTCTGCTTCGCTCAGGCCGAATTCGCGGTAAAACGGTTGCAGCACCTGCAACCACGCCGCCTGTTGCGCTTCATCGGGCTGCGGCTGTTTGTGGGCGAAAAAATTGATGTTAAACGGTTGGTCTGTCTGCCGCCGCACGGCTTCGATTTCGGCGCACAGCCGCTCGGCCGGCAACATGGCGGCGGGCAGCGAACCCAGCGCGCCGGCACGGCAGGCGGCAACGGCCAATCTGCTGCCCTGCACGCCCGCCAGCGGCGCCTGAATCAGCGGCAGGCGGGTTTGAATCAGCTTCAACAAACGGGAAACGGTGTTCATGGCTTGCTCCTAAATCGGTGTACGCTATATTTTAGTGAACCCACTTAATTTCCATTACGGCGTTGCTGCGCCTTGTCGTACTATTTGTACTGTCTGCGGCTTGCTGCCTTGTACTGAAAATTAATTGAATTCACTATACTTTCCCCTGCAATCCCATCCAAGGCCTTTGCTGTTTTCAGACGGCCTCTTTTTTCAACAGCCTTAACGCATTCGCCACCACCACCAGCGAGCTTAGGCTCATGCCCAATGCGGCCACCCACGGGGTAACGTAACCGCACACGGCCAATGGCACCACAATCAGATTATAAACGCTGGCCCAAATCAGGTTTTGGCGGATAACCGCACGGGTGCGCCGCGCCTGCCGTATGGTTTTCGGCAATACGCGCATATCTTCGTTCAGCAGTATCACGTCGGCTCCTTCGCGGGCAACGTCGGCACCGCCCGACACGGCCACGGAAACGTCGGCCTGCGCCAGCACGGGGGCGTCGTTAATGCCGTCGCCCACCATCAGCACTTTGCGCTGCTGCCGTTGCAGGGTTTCCACATAAGCTAGTTTGTCTTCGGGCGAAGCTTCCGCGCGGTAGCTGTCCAAACCCAAACTGCGGGCAAGGTTTTCTACGGCGGGACTGCGGTCGCCGCTGAGCAGGTGCAGCCGCACGCCCTGCGCTTTAAGCTCGGCCAGCATATCGGCAATGCCTGTTTTGGTTTCGTCGGCCAGCAGAAAGGCCGTCTGAAAGCCTTGTTGGTTGCCGAGGTAAACCAAACCGCCGCCGTGCTCGATCATGCCCGCTTCGGGCAGCTTGCCGGATATGCCCGCCACAAAATCCGCCTTACCCAACGCCCAGATTTGCGTTTCGCCGTTTACCGTGAGCCGTGCGCTCACGCCGCTGCCCACATGGTTAACGCGCTGTTCGGCGCGGATTTCGTGCTGCCCGTCGGCATCCGAACGTTCGGCATAATCCAAAATGGCTTTGGCCACGGGGTGTTCCGACTGTGCTTCGAGCACACCGGCAACGGCGGCAGCCGTGCTGCTGTTCAGACGGCCTAATGGGCGCGCTTCGATAACCGACAACATGCCGCGGGTTAAGGTGCCGGTTTTGTCGAACACCACATCGTCAATCTGAGCCAGAGTTTCCAAACTGCCGCTGCCGCTGATCAAGATGCCGTCTGAAGCCAGCACGCCCGTGGAAGCGGCCAGCGCGGTGGGCGTAGCCAGCGAAAGCGCGCACGGGCAGGTAATCACCAGCAGCGACACGGTAATCCACAACGCCTGCATGGGGCCGGCGTATATCGTCCAACCCACGAAAACCGGCACGGCCAACAGCAGCAGGCGCGATAAAAAGAAAGCGGCGTATTTGTCGGCCAGTTCGGCCAAACGCGGTTTTTGCGCCAAAGCGCGGTCGAGCAGTTTCACGATATGCGCCAACCGCGTGCCGCCGCCCACTTGGTCGGTGCGGATAACCAGCGGGCCGGACGTGTTGAGTGTACCCGCCACCACCGCCGACCCCGCCTGTTTGGGCAGGGGCAGGCTCTCGCCGGTGAGCATGGCTTCGTTTACCTCGCTCTCGCCCGCCAGCACCGTGCCGTCCACCGGAATCACTTCGCCGGGATACACCGCCACCACGTCGCCCGGGCGCAGCTGCACCACCGCCGCCTCTTCGGCTGTTTCGCTGCCGGGATAATCGCCCAACTTATGGCAGAACGCAGGTACCAGCTTCACCAGCCGTTCGGCCGCATCTCCAGCCTTGCGCCTTGCGATCTGCTCCATATAGCGGCCGCCGAGCAGAAAAAACACAAACATGGCAATCGATTCGAAATACATCCCCTGCCCCGCCCCGCTGAGCAGGCTGTACACGCCGGCCGAAAACGTCAGAATCAGCGCCACCGCCACCGGCGTATCCATGCCGGTGCGGCGGTTTTTGAGGTCGCGCCACATACCGCGGTAAAACGGCACCGCCGAATAAAGCATCGCCGGCAGCACCATCAAAAACGAACCCCAATGCAGCACGTTCAAATAAACCGGCTCGATTTCATTGCTGTAAAGATATTCGGGCACGGCGAACATCATCGTCTGCATCATCGACAAACCCGCCACCGCCAAACGTATCAGCGACTGCTTGCGTTCGGCCTGCACCTGCTCTTCCATTTTATGGGCATCGTAAGGCACGGCGCTGTAACCGCTTTTTTGAATGCGCAGCAGAATATCGGAAAGCAGCACGCGGCTATTGTCCCACAACACGCGCACGCGGCGGGTGCTGTAATTCAAATCCGCCCGCAACACTCCCGCCGTACGCAGAAGCTGCTGCTCGATCAGCCACACGCAGGCGGCGCAGGTGATGCCCTCCAGCATCAACACCGCCTCACGTTCCTCGCCCGAGCCTGCTTCCACAAAACCGGCCTGCACTTCCGGCAGGTCGTAAAGCTTCAGGCGGTCAAGAATTTCCTGCGGAGGCAGCGCCGCTTTTTCGGCATCGGCCGTGCGCTGTTTGTAGTAATTGCCCAGCCCCGCATCGATAATTCCCTGCGCCACGGCCTGGCAGCCCGCACAACAGGTGTCGCGCGGTTCGTTTTCGTAAACCACGGTTAAAGAAATGTTGTCGGGCACATCCAGCCCGCAATGGAAGCATGTTTTTTTCATGGGCTGGAATTGTACGCGCAGCGCTTGGCGCGGGCAACGACGCACCGCCCTTTCAGACGGCCCCGGCTTTCCGCCGCACGCCGTATGTTTTGTTTCCATTACCCAACCAATAACGTTATCGATTTTCAAACTATTAATTACATAAATTTACAACACTATTTCCTAAAAATATCAATTTATTGTCATGAAAATTGACAACAAAGTTTTAATATTTAAAAATATTGCCTGAAAATAAAAAACAGGCTGCGCAAACAACCCAAAAAAGCAAGCTCATAAATCAACACATATCCAAACGTTTCTTTACTCGGAGATACCCATGATTGACCGCCTGATGCCCATTTTCGCCGTTATCGGTGTGCTGTCCATGCTCGGCTACACCGGCTTGGCGGCTTGGGCTGTTTACAACAGCCTGTTTCCAAACAAGAAAAAAACCACCCAAACACACACGCAACACACCGCCGTTTAAACGGCAACACACGGGCGGATAAAAATACAGCCGTCAGGCATACCCGCTCCGCGCATAACGGCTGCGTTGCCGCACTGCCCCGCCTGATTTCAAAACAGGCCAAGACCTTTACAAAACCGTTAGATGCGGATGCAGTTCAAGGCGTAGCAGCGCAGCGAGCGCAGACATAACATGGAGTTAGGCAAGCGAGTGAGCAGCGCACAACGCAGAAATGCGCCGCAGATGGCGGTTTTGCAAAGGTCTCAGGCCGTCTGAAAGGTTTTCAGACGGCCTGCGCCTTATTGAAAACACCCTTCTTTCAAGGTAAAATCGCACATTCAAAACGAGCGGTAAAAACCATGACCAAGTTTATTTTCGTAACCGGCGGCGTCGTATCTTCATTAGGTAAAGGTATCGCCGCCGCTTCTATTGCCACCATTCTCGAATCGCGCGGCTTGAACGTTACCATGCTCAAGCTTGACCCCTATATCAACGTCGATCCCGGCACCATGAGTCCGTTTCAGCACGGCGAAGTGTTCGTTACCGAAGACGGCGCCGAAACCGACTTGGATTTGGGCCACTACGAGCGTTTCATCAATTCCACCATGTCGCGCCGCAACAGCTTCAGCACCGGCCAGGTTTACGAACAGGTGATTGCCAAAGAACGCCGCGGCGACTATTTGGGCGGCACCGTGCAGGTTATCCCCCACATCACCGACGAAATCAAACGCAAAATCCACGAAGGCGCGGCGGGGCATGATGTGGCCATCGTCGAAATCGGCGGCACCGTGGGCGACATCGAATCGCTGCCTTTTCTGGAAGCCATCCGCCAGATGCGCAGCCAGCTCGGCCGTAGCAACACCTTATACGTGCACCTGAGTTATGTACCCTATATCGCCGCCGCCGGCGAAATCAAAACCAAACCCACCCAACACTCGGTGAAAGAATTGCGCGAAATCGGCATCCAGCCCGACGTGTTGATCTGCC
Source organism: Neisseria dentiae (assembly GCA_041827905.1). Taxonomy (GTDB): domain Bacteria; phylum Pseudomonadota; class Gammaproteobacteria; order Burkholderiales; family Neisseriaceae; genus Neisseria; species Neisseria dentiae_B. The sequence continues at coordinate 4,825 of JBHALY010000106.1, read as the reverse complement.
GCATGGACCGCATTCTGCCCGAAGAAGAAAAGCGCAAAATCGCCCTGTTCTGCAACGTGGAAGAGCGCGCGGTGGCGGGCAGCTACGATGCAGACAGTATTTACGAAATCCCCGAAATGCTGCACAACCAGGGCATCGACAACATCATTTGCGAGCAGTTGCAGCTCAACGTGCAGCAGGCCGATTTGACCGAATGGAAAAAAATCGTTTACGCCATCAAAAACCCCAAACACACCGCTAAAATCGCCATGGTCGGCAAATATGTGGATTTGACCGAATCCTACAAATCGCTGACCGAAGCCCTGAAACACGCCGGTATCCACACCGAAACCGACGTGCAGATTACCTATGTGGACAGCGAAGCCATCGAAAAAGAAGGCACCGGCTGCCTGCACGATATGGATGCCATTCTCGTGCCCGGCGGTTTCGGCGTGCGCGGCGTGGAAGGCAAAATCGCCGCCGTCAAATACGCGCGCGAAAACAATATCCCCTATTTGGGCATCTGCCTCGGTATGCAGATTGCGCTGATCGAATACGCCCGCGACGTGGCCGGCTTGCAGGGCGCCAACTCCACCGAGTTCGACCTGAAAACCCCGTATCCCGTTGTGGCGCTGATCGACGAATGGCAAACCGCCGACGGCAGCGTCGAAAAACGCGACGAAAACGCCGATTTGGGCGGCACCATGCGTTTGGGCGCACAGGAAGTCGAATTGAAGCCCGACAGCCTTGCCGCCAAAATCTACGGCAGCACCGAAATCAAAGAACGCCACCGCCACCGCTACGAAGTGAACAACAACTTCGTGCCCGAGCTGGAAAAAGCAGGCTTGGTAATCGGCGGCGTATCCGCCGGCCGCGAACGCTTGGTGGAAACCATCGAGCTGCCCGGCCACCCGTGGTTTTTCGCCTGCCAGTTCCACCCCGAATTCACCTCCACCCCGCGCAAAGGCCATCCGCTGTTTACGGCCTATATCCGTGCGGCGTTGGCGAATAAGAAAGTTTGATACGTCCTGCCGTTAAAACCGAAAGCACCCTGTTTAGGGTGCTTTTTTGTTGCCGCAATATGCCAACTTTTACCAAATTCAAATTACCACCCGAAAAACCTGATTTCCGTCATTCCCGCGCAGGCGGGAATCCAGGTGCTTGGCATTCAAGTATTTGTTCAATCAATACTTCAATATTTCCATCTGGATTCCCGCCTGCGCAGGAATGACGGTATTGTAAGCATTTCAGACGGCCTAGGCAGCTTGCAAAGTCCTCCGCCTAACTTTCCTGCTCCCACGGGCGGTTGCGTTTGAGTAAAATCCTAACCGCACCGTCGTTGCCCGGGCGCGGCTCGGCATAAGCCAGCACGTCGGGATGGGCCATCAGCCAGCGGCGCACCAGATTTTTCAGCACGGGTTTGTAGCCCGAAGAACCCAAACCGCTGCCGTGGACGATTTCGCCGCACACGCCGCGTTTTTTGGTGAACTCGATAAACTCGTTCAACACCTGCTGCGCTTCTTCCTGCGTGTAGCCGTGCAGGTCCACATCGGCCACCACCGGCCAATGGCCGCTCTGCAAACGGCGGATGTCGTTTTTGCCCTGCCCGTTTTTGCTGAAGGTGGCGGGCGGTTCGTCGGTTCCGCCGTCGCCCACATAAAAATAATCTTCCGCCGCTAAGGCCTCCGCTTGGGTTTTGCGCGGTTTGATCGGCGATACGTCGCGCGGCGGCGCGTAGCGGTTGCTGTTTTTCAACGGGGTAACGCCGGCCATTTCTTTGGCGAAATCCACCTGTTGCGCCGCCTGTTTGCGTGCCGCCGCTTCAGCTTCTGCCTTCGCCTCGGCGGCCTGTTTGGCCTGTTTGCCCAGAGTTTTTAAAACGGATTGGAAATCGTTGCTCATATTTGCTGCTTTCTATAATCGGGTTTTCAGACGGCCTTGAGGCCATCTGAAAACATTTTATTTCACGCCCTCACGCAGGCGGCGCACATCGTCGATAACTTCCTCGCCGAAGCTCCCGCTTGCGATCATTCCGGCAATTTCGGCGGCGGCGGCTTCGGGGCTGCTTAAGCCGCCTTCTGATTTCAGGTCGAGAAAACGCTGCACCATCGGAAAATCCGCCTGATGCGCGCGGCGGATTTCGCCCTGCATGGCGGTATCGACCACGCCCGGGGCGATGGATGCGATTTTTACGCGCGGATGCTGTTCGGCGGCAATGCAGCGGGCGTGGTGGTCGAGCGCGGCTTTGGCGGCACCATACACACTCCAGCCCGGATAGGCGTTACGCCCCGCCCCGCTGCCGATATGGGCGATTTTCAACACCGCCCCTTCTGGTTTGCAGGCAATCAGATGATTGGCCAGCAGCATGGGCGCGGTAATGTTCAGCGGCACGGCGGCGGCGATTTCTGCTGCCTGCTGCCGCCCTGCCACGGCATTGGGGGCAACGGCAGCGGCATTGTTGATTAAGATGATTTCACCCGCGCCTTCGATAAACCGTTCCAAAAAACCGCCGGCCAGCCAAGCCGTAAGGGCAGTGCCGTCGCCCAAATCAATCTGCTGCTGCACCAGTTTTTCAGACGGCATCAGGTGCACCTGCCGCCGCGCCAAGCCCAGCACGCTGCAACCGGCCTGCAAATAATGCCCGGCCAACGCTTTGCCCAAACCACTGCTGTGGCCGGTGATGATGGTTTTGGTGTTCATAACACGATTGCCCGTAGTGTGGAAAAGCGTATTTTAACGCCCCGCAGGCGGTTTTGCCGAGGCCGTCTGAAAACGGGGCACGGTATCCAAGCAAAGTGTTTTGCGGTATATTGAATGCCTTTTCCGGCAAACTGAGACCTTTGCAAAACTCTCAGATGTGGATGCAGTTCAAGGCGCAGCAGCGCAGCGAGCGCAGACATATCAGATAGATAGGCTAAGCAAGCGAGCAGCACACAACGAAGAAATGTGCCGCAGATGGGAGTTTTGCAAAGGTCTCAAACTGTTTCAAAAACATATTAAGGAACTGCAATGTTTAAACGCCCTGAAGAATTGATTGTGGCCGTGTTGGCGGCTTTGTGGGTGGTGCTCACCTACCTGATTGCCAATTATTTCGGCGCGCCCGCGCAAACCAAGCTGCTGATTTCTGCGTTAACGCTGATTTGCGTAACCGTGTGTTTCGTGCTGTGGCAGCGCAACCTGAGCCGCACGGTTTGGCCGTTTTTTCTGGGGCTGCTGGTGGCCTGCTGGTGGCCGTATCTCGACTGGGTGGCGGTGCGCGATATTCTGGTGCCGGGCGCGGAATCTTCGGCCATCGTTATCAGCAAACCCTGGTATGCGGGCTGGACGTTTAAAATCATCATCGCCATCGTGCCCGTGGTGCTGGGCTATGCGGTGAAATGGAAGCTGCACAACAAGCAGAAGCACAAAGCAGTAGATTAACGCTCGGTTAACGCAAAGGCCGTCTGAAAAATTTTTCAGACGGCCTTTGCGTTTATTGGCACGGCACGGTTACTTGTGGTTGTAAAACCAGCTTTTGAAATACACGTCCGCACCTTCGCGCAACAGCACCAGCGTTACCGCCGCCAGCGGCAGGCCGACGAGCATGCCCACGAAACCCATCAGCTGCCCGAACGCCATCAGCGAAAAAATCACCCAGAAAGGCGAAAGGCCGATACGGTCGCCGACGATTTTCGGCGTGATGAAAAAACTCTCTAAAAACTGGCCGACGGCAAACACCGCCCACACCATCAGCAAACCCTGCCACGAGCCGAACTGTAACAGCGCGGCAACAGAAGCGAGCAGCAGGCCGGTAAACGCGCCCAAATACGGCACAAACACCAAAATGCCGGCAATCATGCCGATGGCAAAACCCGAATCCAGCCCCACCAGCATCAGGCCGATGCCGTAAACCAAGCCCATAATCAACATCACCATCAACTGCCCGCGCAGAAACTCGCCCAGCACCTTATCCATATTGCCGCTGATGCGGACATAGCTGTCGAGAAAGCGGCGCGGCACCAGCGCGCGCACGCCGTGCGACCAGCGCTGCCAGTCGAGCAGAAAGTAATACAGCAGAAACGGCAGCAGCAGCAGGTTGGAAAGCCCCGCCGCCACATTGCCGCCCTGCCGCAGCAAAGTGGGCGCGGCCTTGCGCAGCGCATTGCTCAATTCGCCGGTGTGCGACTGCAACCACGCAGTAACGCTCTGCACGTCGATTTCCACCCGCTCCCCCGCCAAACGGCTTACCCACGGCAGGAGTTTGTTTTGCACAAAGCCCACGATTTGCGGCAGGCGGTCGACCAGGTTGTTAAACTGGTTAATCAGCATCGGCACGATAATCAGCACCAGCGCGAAAATCACGGCCAGCGACAAGATCATCACCACCATCGCGGCCAGCCCGCGCTTCATGCCCTTGTCGCGCAGCTTTTCCACCAGCGGGTTCAGAATATAGGCCAGCACCGCCGCCACGATAAACGGCGTGAGGATATTGCCCAGCGCATAAACCAACCAGATAAAAACGGCCGCCACGGCCGCAGCAATCAGCCACGGCTTGCCGCCGCGAGTTTTTTTGCGATACATAAAACAATTCGTTTGCAGGTTTCAGACGGCCTCAAGCATATCATATTTGGCTTTTCAGGCCGTCTGAAAATGCTTAAGCGGCACAAAATCGGGTAAAATACAGCGCATTTCCCAACCAACCCGAAACAAAGAAAGCCCGAACCATGAGCAACCCGTCTTTGAGCTACCGCGACGCAGGTGTCGATATTGATGCCGGCGACCAACTGGTCGAAAACATCAAACCCTTTGCCAAACGCACCATGCGCCCCGAAGTGTTGGGGGATTTGGGCGGTTTCGGCGCGCTGGT
>JBHALY010000105.1:0-10656 GCA_041827905.1 Neisseria dentiae | reverse complement strand
ATTTTGCCGTCGAGCTTCATGGCCGGCGGAAAGTTGGCGGTGATGAAAAGGTCGGAGCCTTTGTATTTGTTGAGTGTTTTCAGTAATGAATAGATTTCTTCTTTGGCCGGCAGCGGATTCTCGTTCATTTTTATCCCTTTATTCTGTGTGAGCTTTAGGGCGTGCCGTCGACGGCATTGCGGCGGTATTTTTGGTTAAAATCCGCACCTGCGGCGTTAAAAATGCTCGCAAGATGCCCAATCTTGCTGTGCTTTTTGCCTTGCATCTGCGGATTTTCCCTCAAAAAACCGCTTCACAAGCCTGTTGACGACACGCCCTGTTAAATTTCGTAATTATAGCAAATTTCAGACGGCATGAAGCGGGTAATCGGCGTAGTAGTGCCGTGCGGCGTTCGTCGGTATAATGCGCTGCCTTATCCCTTTGAAAGAGAAGAAGATGCCCGAAAAACAAGTATGCAACACCGTGGCGGTTATCGGCGCGATGGAGCAGGAAATCGAGCTGTTGAAAAACAATATGGAAAATGCCGTTACCGAAACGTTCGGCAGGTTTACGGTTCACCGCGGCATGTTGGGCGGCAAAAAGATGGTGCTGGCGTTGAGCGGCATCGGTAAGGCCAATGCGGCGGCGGTTACGGCGCTGGTGGCCGGGCATTTTTCGCCAGATTGTGTGATCAACACCGGCAGCGCGGGCGGCATCGGTGCGGGTTTGAAAGTGGGTGATGTGGTTATCGGCACGCAGGTGGCGCATCACGATGTGGACGTTACCGCCTTTGGTTATGCTTTGGGGCAGGTGCCGCAACTGCCCGCCGTTTTCGAGAGCGATGCGGCTTTGGCGGAAGCGGCCGTTGCGGCTGCTGCGGCGTTTGAGGGGGCAGCGGTGTATCGCGGCTTAATCGTGAGCGGCGACCAGTTTGTGCACAGCAGCGAAAAAACGGCGTTTATCCGCCAGAATTTTGCGGGCGTGCAGGCGGTGGAAATGGAAGCGGCGGCCATTGCGCAAACCTGTTACCAACTGAACGTGCCGTTTGTGGTGGTGCGTGCGGTGTCGGATGCGGCGGATGAAAAAGCCGACATCAGTTTCGACGAATTTTTGCAAACGGCATCGGTTAATTCCGCCCGCATGGTGATGGACATTGTTAGCAGTTTGTAAATATATTCATATAGATAAAAGGCCGTCTGAAAGTTTCAGACGGCCTTTGGTGTTATAAAATATTTGAAAAGAATATTTTTCAAATATAATTTGCGTCTAATCAAGCAGAATAAAGTGAATAGTGCTAAGATTTCAAAACTTAATCTTTTTTTATAGTAAAACAACACAAAACGATACGGCGTTGCCTCGCCTTGCCGTACTACCTGTACTGTCTGCGGCTTCGGCGCCTTGTCTCCTTTTGTGTTGTTTCACTATACCTACATTCTGATGAGGAACAAACAATGAGCGATAAACTCGGCTTCAAACCGCTGCCCGCCGCGATTGCGGTGGGCTTGGCGCTGTTGATTTGGTTTGTGGTGCCCGTGCCCGAAGGTGTTACGCCGCAGGCTTGGCACCTGCTGGCGATGTTTGTGGGCGTGATTGCGGCGATTATCGGCAAAGCCATGCCGATTGGCGCGCTTTCTATGGTGGCGATTATGCTGGTGGCGCTAACCGGCGTAACCGCCGAGAAACCCGCCGATGCGGTTAAAGACGCATTGAGCAGCTTCGCCAACCCGCTGATCTGGTTGATTGGTGTGGCGATTATGATTTCGCGCGGCATTCTCAAAACCGGCTTGGGCGCACGCATCGGCTATTATTTTATTTCGCTGTTCGGCAAGAAAACCATGGGTATCGGTTACAGTTTGGCGCTTTCCGAGCTGCTGTTGGCACCGGTTACGCCGAGCAACACCGCGCGCGGCGGCGGCATCATCCACCCGGTGATGAAAGCGATTGCCGCCAGCTACGATTCCGACCCGGAAAAAGGCACGCAGGGGCGTATCGGCAAATATCTGGCGCTGGTGAACTACCACAGCAACCCGATTACTTCGGCGATGTTTATCACCGCCACCGCGCCTAACCCGCTGGTGGTGGACATTATTGCCAAAGCCACCAATTCCGATATCCATTTGAGCTGGGGCACCTGGGCGCTGGCGATGCTGCTGCCGGGCTTGGCCGCGCTGGTGCTGATGCCGCTGGTGCTCTATTTCATCTACCCGCCCGAAATCAAAGAAACGCCCAATGCGGCGCAGTTTGCCAAAGAAAAATTGGCCGAGCAGGGGCCGATGAACCGCGGCGAAAAAATCATGTTGGCGATTTTCGCCGTGCTGCTGATTCTGTGGGCCGGTATTCCGGCGATGATTTTCGGCAAAGCCTTCGCCGTTGATGCTACCACTACCGCCTTTATCGGCTTGAGCCTGCTGCTGCTCTCGGGCGTGCTCACTTGGGACGATGTGCTGAAGGAAAAAAGTGCGTGGGACACGGTTACCTGGTTTGCCGCGCTGGTGATGATGGCCACTTTCTTAAACAAACTCGGCCTGATTGCCTGGTTTTCCGGCGTGCTCGAAGGCGGCATCGCCCACTTGGGCTTGGGCTGGGCGGGCGCATCGGCGCTGCTGGTGTTGGCCTATATGTATGCCCACTATATGTTTGCCAGCACCACCGCCCACATCACCGCCATGCTCGGCGCCTTTTATGCCGCCGGCCTGTCGCTGGGCGCGCCGCCGATGTTGTTTGCGCTGATTATGGCCGCCGCTTCCAGCATCATGATGACGCTTACCCACTATGCTACGGGCACATCGCCGGTGATTTTCGGCTCGGGTTACACCACGCTGGCCGAATGGTGGAAAGCCGGTTTTGTGATGAGTGTGGTTAATCTGCTGATTTTTGTGGTAATCGGCGGGATTTGGTGGAAAGTGTTGGGTTATTGGTAAACCAAACCGAAACCGACCGGTTAAGGCAAAACCGTGCAGGCCGTCTGAAAGCGTTTTCAGACGGCCTGTGGTTTTTTGTATATAAAGGCCTGATATCTTTGCAAAAATACCCTTAATTCCGCCTGGAATGCTTAGATTCAGTCATTAGTTTCAACTTACGAAAAAACGACTGGATTCCCGCCTGCGCGGGAATGACGAAATACGAACATTTCAGACGGCATTAAGGGTATTTTTGCAAAGGTCTCAGGCCGTCTGAAAATATTTTCAGACGGCCTGCGTTTGTTTTAAAGCATGAAACCTGCGGCTTAGTTAATCGTATAGCCGCGCAGGTATTGGCTGCGTTCGCGGGTCATGCGCGTGTCGCATTGCAGGCGCAGGTATTCGGCTTGCAGGCTGCTTTCGGCTTGGGCGGCGGCTTGGCGGCAGTTGGTGTTTTTGCTTTGTATCCAGCTGCGTTGCTCGTTAATCAGCTCTTTCTGAATATTCTGATCGATGCTGTTCCACACCATGTTGATTTCGCGGTCGGCCGATTGGTTGTTGTTTTTCGCCTGCTCCAATTCGCCTGCCGAGAATGTGATTTCGCTGCGGGGTGGTTCGGGGGTCAGGGTTTCGGGTGCGCTGGCGTTTTCTTCGCCGAAAGTGCCGCTGGCGGCGTTGTTGTCGAGTATGTCCTGCGGGTCGGCCTGCGGCGGTTCGGGGAAGGCTTGCGGGCCGGCGTTCAGCGCCTCTTCGAGCCTCACGGGCTGGCCGTTGATCATCAGGATGCTTTTTACACCGTAGGGCAGCAGCGCACTGGTAACGTTTTGGGCGGTTACGGTGATGGCGTTGTCTTCATAATTAACGGTGGTTTGGCCGTCGGCTTCGGCGGTGGTGTAATGCAGCGGGCGGGTGAACAGGCCCTTATCATAGGTGAGGGTGCTGCCGGTGATGCGTTCCTGAATCAGTTGGGTGATGTTGCTGTTGGCGCCGTAAACCAGCGGGCTGTTGGTTTGGGCGGCGTTCAGAATATCGGCGGGAATCTGTATGCTCAGGTTGGCTTTACATATGGGGCGGCCGTTTTGGTTTTCTTCGGCGGGGCCGTCGAGCTGTATGTTGAGCTGGGTGGAGGCGGCGATGATTTTATCGGCGTCGATAAACTGGCGGGTGTCGTTGCGGGCGAAGCGCTGCGCCTCCTGTTTGATGATTTCTTGGATGTTGGTGCGCACGTTTTGCACCACGGCCGGGCTGTCGCAGGCCAGCGAGGCGTTTTCCTGTTTGGTGTCGCTCTCACCGCAGGCGGCCAGAGCGGCGGCAATCAGGGAAAAAGTGAGCAGCTTTTTATACATGGTACGGCCTTTGCAAGAAATGGTTTCAGACGGCATCATAGCAAAAGCACCCGCAACGGGTAAGGTGTTGCGGGTGCTTTTTAGTTTGCTTGCGGTTTATTTGAGGAAGTTTACAAAACCGGTGAGGATGAAAACATTGATGAAGTCGACGAAAAACGCGCCCACCATCGGCACAATCAGAAAGGCTTTGTGCGAAGGGCCGAAGCGTTCGGTTACCGACTGCATATTGGCGACGGCGGTGGGGGTGGCGCCGAGGCCGAAACCGCAGTGGCCGGCGGCCAACACGGCCGAATCATAATTACGCCCCATCAACACATAGGTAACGAAGGTGGCGTAGAGCATCATCACCACGGTTTGCACCAGCAGGATAACGGTGACGGGGCCGGCAAGGCCGGTTAGCTCCCACAGTTTCAGGTTGAGCAGCGCCATGGCCAGAAACAGCGACAGCGAGGCGTTGCCGAATACGTCGATGGCGCGGTCGAACATATTGAATTTGAACACGCTGGTTAAAATATTGCGCAGAATCACGCCGCCGAACAGCGCCCACACGAATTTGGGCAGGTCGAGATAAAACGGTTTGAGGTATTCGCTGTCGAAGCCGTCCATAATTTCGGCGAAGGCCAGACAGGCGGCGAACATGGCCAGCGTTTCTACGGCCGAGTTGGCGGTAATCAGGCGGGTTTGTTCGGGGTGTTCGAACAAATCGTCGGTGCTTTTGCCGGGATCGTCGTCGTCGTAAACGGCGGCTTGGGCTTTAACGGCGGCTTCGTCCAAAGGTTTGCGCCCCATTTTGTTGATCAGGCGGCGGGCTACCGGGCCGCCGATCAGGCCGCCGGCCACCAGGCCGAACGTGGCGGCAGCCATGCCCAAACCGGTTGCGCCGGTTAAGCCGAAGTTTTTCTCGAAATCCGGCCCCCATGCGCCTGCCGTACCGTGGCCGCCCGTTAAGGTAATCGAGCCGGTAATCAGGCCGATCAGCGGGTCGAGACCGAACAGGCTGGCCAAGCCGACGCCCACGGTGTTTTGAACAACAATAAAAGAGCCGACGATGGCGGTGAATATCACCAGCGGGAAGCCGCCCGCTTTCAGGCGCGAAAAGTCGGCACTCAGGCCGATAGAGGTGAAGAAAATCAGCATAAACGCATCTTGCAGCGGCTTCTCGAATTTGAAGCTCACGCCGTAGACGGCGTGCAGCGCATACAATATTGCCGCCGCCACCAGGCCGCCGGCCACCGGCTCGGGGATGTTGAAATCCTGCAAAAACTTGATTTTCGCCACCATCAGTCTGCCGACCAGCAGCACAACGGTGGCGGCAATTAACGTGTAGTAACTGTTAAAAACCCATTCCATAAATATCTTCTTCTTTCGATTGGTGTTGCGGATAACCGGGCGGTTGCCCGACGGGGGCGGATATTAGGCGATGAGTTAAGGTTTGTCAAAGGCGGTATCTGCTGCTTTTTGCAGTTTTGTTTTATATTTTCAATAGATTGGGCGTGTTTTGGGGTGGCGGAATAAGTTTTGCGGCGTGAATTGGCTTATAATTATGCGCTTTTGTTTCCAACGTATTTTTACATTACCGCCGGAGCCGCCATGTCAGCCGATACCGAACTTTCCAGCCCGCCGCCTTCAGCCGGAACGCAGCGCTGGGCGCTGATGCTTGCCTATAACGGCAAAGGTTTCCACGGCTGGCAGAAGCAGAAACAGGCCGACGGTTTGGTTACGGTGCAGGAAGTGTTGGAATACGCACTCGGGCAGATTGCGGGCGAGCGCATTCACACCGTGGTGGCGGGGCGGACCGATGCCGGCGTGCACGCAGCCGCGCAAGTGGTGCATTTCGACACCACGGCTGACCGCCCCGCGCAGGCGTGGGTGAGGGGGGTGAACACACACCTGCCCAAAGAAGTGGCCGTTTGGCATGCGCAACCTGTTGACCCGCGCTTTCACGCCCGTTTCGACGCATTCGGCCGCCGCTACCGTTATGTGCTGCTGTCGGCCTCGGTGCGCAATCCCCTGCTGGCAGGCAGGGTAGGCTGGGTATGCAGGCCGCTGAATATGGAAAAAATGCGGCAGGCCGCGGCCATGCTGGTGGGCGAACATGATTTTTCCAGCTTCCGCGCGGCCGAATGCCAAGCCAAATCCCCCGTGAAAACCCTGTATAGCGCAAGCTTGAGCGGCACGCCCGAACTGATGAAGCTCGATTTGCACGGCAACGCCTTTCTGCACCATATGGTGCGCAACATCATGGGCGCGCTGGTGTATGTGGGCGACGGCCGCCTCAGCGTGCCGGGGTTTGCCGATTTGATGGCGGCGCGCAGCCGCAAACACGCCCCGCCCACGCTGATGCCCGACGGCCTTTATCTGACGGGGGTGGACTATCCGCCCGAATGGGGCGTGGCCACCCCGCCCGTGCCCGAATGGCTGTGGTAAATTGTTGAAGTTAATAATATTTAAGGCCGTCTGAAAAGCTTAAACTGCTTTTCAGACGGCCTCAATCAGCTCTGTATAATGAATCAGCTTAAAAAAGCACACGCGTCATACTCGGGCTTGGCCCGAGTATCTTTTTGGGTTTCGGAAATTTTTAGAAAGGAGATACTCGGGGCAAGCCCGAGTATGACGAAACTGTTACCAAACAAAGTGGTTTAACTGTAGCCGTTTTACCCGCAGCCGTTTTTACTTTCCCCGCCGCTTTTAGTATGATGCGGCAACCTTTTCCAACAGCAAGCGTTATGAACACCCGCCAGATTATCCTTGACACCGAAACCACCGGCCTTTACCCCAACAGCGGCGACCGCATGGTCGAATTTGCCGGGCTGGAAATGATTAACCGCCAGCTCACCCGCAACACCCTGCACCTTTATATCCACCCCGACCGCGATATTCCCGACGAAGCCGCTGCCGTCCACGGCATCACCATCGAAGAGCTGGAAGCCAAAAACGCCCCCAAGTTCGAGCAGGTGGGGCGGCAAATCGCCGATTTTCTGCGCGGAGCCGAATTGATTATCCACAACGCCAAGTTCGACGTCGGCTTTCTCGATATGGAGTTCGGCCGCATGGGGCTGCCCACCGTAGAAGAGCTGGGCTGCAAAGTAACCGACACCCTCGGCATGGCGCGGGAAATGTTTCCCGGCCAAAAAGCCAGCCTCGATGCCTTGTGTACCCGCTTTGATGTCGACCGCAGCAAACGCGTATTCCACGGCGCCCTGATCGACTGCGAACTGCTCGGCGAAGTGTATCTCGCCATGACGCGTGGCCAGTTCGACCTGATGGCCGATCACGGCGGAGAAGCCGGCGGCAGCTACGCCGCCGCCAAAATCCAACGCCCCGCCCATCTGAAAGTGTTGGGTGCCGACGAAACCGAGCTGGCCGCACACGAAGCCTATCTCGACACGCTCGACAAAATCACCGAAGGCAAATGCGTATGGCGCACGGAGGCCGGCGCGTGAAACGCAACATCGCCTTAATCCCCGCCGCCGGCGTGGGCGAACGCTTCGGCGCGGGCAAGCCCAAGCAATATGTTGAAATTAACGGCAAAACCGTGTTGCAGCACACCCTCGACATCTTTACCGCCCACCCGCAAATCACCTTTGCCACCGTGGTGCTGGCACCAAACGACCATGCTTTCCAACCCGCCGAAACGGCAGATTTTCAGACGGCCTCGGACAAAACCGTTTTGCTGCATTGCGGCGGCGCAAGCCGGGCCGAAACCGTGAGAAACGGCGTGAACGCCCTGCTCGAGCGCGGCTTGGCCGCCCCCGGCGACAACATCCTTGTGCACGACGCCGCCCGCTGCTGCCTGCCCCAAGCCGCACTCAGCCGCCTGATAGACCAAGCCGGCAGCCACCCCAACGGCGGCATTCTCGCCGTGCCCGTGGCCGATACCCTCAAACGCAGCGGTTCAGACGGCCTGATCGACACCACCGTGCCCCGCAGCGGTTTGTGGCAGGCGCAAACCCCGCAGCTTTTCCCCGCTGCCCTGCTGCAACGCGCCCTGGCCGCGCCCGACCTCGGCGCCGTAACCGACGAAGCCTCGGCGGTGGAAATGCTGGGCATCCGCCCCCTGCTGGTGCAGGGCGACAGCCGCAACTTAAAGCTGACGCTGCCGCAAGACGAATATATCGTGCGCCTGTTGTTGGCGGAAAAGTGAGCTTGCCGCAGCGGCATCTTAAACACTCACGCCATCTAAACATATCCGTCATACTCGGGCTTGACCCGAGTATCTGTTATTTCTTTTGAACAAAAAGATACTCGGGTCAAGCCCGAGTATGACGGGTATAGTGAAACCGCCATATATGGTTACACAAAGTTTAAGGCCGTCTGAAAACTGTTTTTCAGACGGCCTTGTTATGCCCAAATCTAATCAAAACCTTAAAGATTATCTTTCTGCGCCAAAATCTTACGGCTTCCGCCCACATCGGCGGGGGAAACGATGCCGGCATCCTCCAGCGCCTGCATCAGGTTGGCGGCGCGGTTGTAGCCCACGCGCAGTTGGCGTTGCAGCGACGAAATCGAGGTTTTGCGGGTTTCCAGCACAAAGGCGACGGCTTGGTCGAAGAGTTCGTCGCTGTTGGCGTTGGGGTTGACGATATTGGTGGTTTCCAGCGCGGCTTCGCCGCTGAGCAGCCCTTCGACATAATTGGCCGGGGCCTGGCGTTTGACGTGGTCGACGATTTGGTGCACTTCGTCGTCCGACACAAACGCGCCTTGCAGGCGGGTTGGCTCGGCGTTGCCCGGTTGCAGGAACAGCGAGTCGCCGTATTTGAGCAGTTCGTCGGCGCCCATTTGGTCGAGAATGGTGCGGCTGTCGATTTTGCTTTGCACGGTGAAGGCCATGCGGGTGGGGATATTGGCTTTAATCAGGCCGGTAACCACATCGACGCTGGGGCGCTGGGTGGCGACAATCATATGGATGCCGGCCGCGCGGGCTTTTTGGGCGAGGCGGGCGATTTGTTGCTCGACGGATTTGCGCTCGGTCATCATCAGGTCGGCCAGCTCGTCGATAACCACCACGATCATGGGCAGGTTTTCGAGCGGCTCGGGGTGGTCGGGGTTGAGGCTGAAGGGGTTGAGCAGCGGTTTGCCTGCGGCTTTGGCATCGGCCACTTTTTTGTTGAAACCCTCGATGTTGCGCACGCCGGCGTGGGAGAGCAGGCGGTAGCGTTTTTCCATTTCGGCCACGCACCAGTTGAGCGCCTGGCCGGCTTCGCGCATATCGGTTACCACGGGGCAGAGCAGGTGGGGGATGCCTTCGTAGATGCTCAGCTCGAGCATTTTGGGGTCGATCATGATAAAGCGCACTTCGTCGGGCGTGGCCTTGAAGAGTATCGACAGAATCATGGCGTTCACGCCCACCGATTTGCCCGAGCCGGTCATGCCGCCCACCAACAGGTGCGGCATTTTCGCCAAATCGCCCACCACGGGGATGCCGGCGATGTCTTTGCCCAGCGCAACGGTGAGTTTGGATTTGGCGTCGGTGAACACGGGCGAGGAAAGGATTTCGCTCAGCATCACGTCTTGGCGGCGCTCGTTGGGCAGCTCGATGCCCATGGTGTTTTTGCCGGCGATGGTTTCGACGATGCGCACGGCCTGCAACGACATCGAACGGGCCAAGTCTTTGGAAAGGTTGACAATCTGGCTGCCTTTCACGCCTTGCGCGGGTTCGATTTCAAAGCGGGTGATAACGGGGCCGGAAGTGGCGGAAACCACTTGTGCGCCGATACCGAATTCGGCCAGCTTGGCTTCGATGCGTTCGGCGGTTTGTTGCAGTTTGTCGGGGTTGATGGTGGGCGGTTCGCCCTGCGGCAGGCGCAGCAGGTGCAGCGAGGGTTTGGTGTATTCGCCTGTGGGCTGCGGCTCGGCGGCTTCGCCTTTGCTGTCGAACAAGGCCGTCTGAACGGGGGCGGGCGGCGGTGCGATGGCCACTTTGCGGTTGCTGCTGGTGCCTTCGATCTGCTCTACCGGTTCGGCGGTGATGTTTTTGGCGTCGCGCACCATGCGGCGCGTGGTTTTGGCATCGGGCAGGTCGCGCACGTATTTGTCTTCTTTGCGCACCAGCTTCAGCCACATCCACTCGAGTTTGGCGCCGGTTTTTTCGAGCACGTCGAGCCACGATACCTGCGCCAGCAGCGACAGGGCGAGCAACACCACCACCAGCATAATCAGCAGGCTGCCCGAAGTACCCAACAGCCAGCTCAGGCCCGAGGCGGCAAACGAACCGATTAAGCCGCCCGCGCCGACGGGCAGGGCATCGGCCAGTTGCGGTTTGAAGGCGAACACTTCCAGAATCGGGCTGCACAGCAGCAGTATGCCCAGCGCGGCGGCGGCGATTCTGTGGTTGTAGGGTTTGCTGTCGGGCGTTTTGAGGGGGCGGAAGTTTTTATACAGCCACACGCAGCCGGCAATCACCAGCCACCAAAACGACAGCCCGAACAGGT
>JBHALY010000104.1:0-3100 GCA_041827905.1 Neisseria dentiae | reverse complement strand
CTCGGCCTGCATGAAGATACTTATTCGATTTCGATTCCGCTGGGTGCAACGGTGAACATGGCGGGCGCGGCGATTACGATTACTGTGCTGTCGATGGCCGCCGCACACACGCAAGGTATTCAGATCGACTTTGCCACCGCGCTGCTGCTGAGCCTGGTGGCTACGGTGAGTGCGGCCGGTGCGTCGGGTGTGGCGGGCGGCTCGCTGCTGCTGATTCCGCTGGCGTGCAGCCTGTTCGGTATTTCCAATGATGTGGCCATGCAGGTGGTGGCGGTAGGCTTTATTATCGGCGTGGTGCAGGATTCTGCCGAAACCGCGCTCAATTCTTCCACCGACGTGCTGTTCACCGCTGCGGCCGATTACGGCAGGCAGCGTAAGGCCGGCGGTATGTGATCAGAGATAGTAAACGTTGAGGCCGTCTGAAATCCTGTTTTCAGACGGCCTTTTTGTGCGCTTTCAAAGCATGGTGTTTGAGTAAAGCAAAACGCATGTTTGCGGTTTGTTTTGCAAAAGCGGGTAATTGAAACGGATAAAAACACGGCGGCAGGTAAAAAGAAGTTTAAAGGCTTGAGGGCGGGGTGGGCGTGGATTACGATGGCGGCCGTATCCGGATGGCAAGACGGCGCCAACGGTTGTCTGCCGAAATTTGCAGCGCCGTCTGAAACATGCCGGTCCGTTTTTAAAACCGTTTGAAGGAAATACCGATGAACAACTCCAAAACCCTGATGATAGCCGGCCTGATGGCTTTGTTTTCCGCCAGTGCGATGGCCGCACCGATACCGGGTGAAATTTTCAAACCGCGCGGCGCGGAAGTGATTAAAGCAGACCGCCAAGGCGACGGTGAATTCGAAGCCGAATTCCGCCTGCGCGGGCGCAACACCAGTGTGGAGCGCTTGGCCGGCCAAGTGCGTGCCCACGCGCAACGCCACGGTTTCAATGTGGTGGAATCGGAAGTAAAACGCGATGACGCCGATTTGAAATTGAAACGCAGGGATCAAGAGTTGGACGTTTCCATCGAACGCAAAGATCACGGCATCATCGAATATAAAGCCGATTTGGACTCAAACCGCTAATCGGGTTGGAAATAAAGGCCGTCTGAAACATTTCAGACGGCCTTCTTCTTGCTTTGATGAGTTTGCTGAAAAGGAAGGGTTAAAGGGGTTAAAACATCGGTTTAGAACCGGTAGCCTACGGTGGCCATATAGCTGTTGTTGGTGGCTTTATCGCCGCCGCGTTTGAAGCGGGTTTGCTCCCACTCGCCGCCCACTTCCACATTGGGCGTTACCGCATATTTCATGCCGGCGCCGTAGCCCACGCCGTCCATGCTGCGGTCGCGGCCGTTCACACCTTCAAACTGGCCGTAGTGGTAGCCCACTTTGCCGTAAACCATCGCATCTTGCGCAAAGCGGTAGCCCTGCACATAAGAGGCCGAGGCATCGACTTTCTGTTTAACCTTGCCCGCGGCATTGGTGCCCACGGTTCGGTGAACCGGCTTCACGGCCACTTCGGCGCCGCCGATCCAATTGTTGCCGTATTCGACATTATAATTACCGCGC
The DNA here is from genome assembly GCA_041827905.1 of Neisseria dentiae. Classification (GTDB taxonomy): domain Bacteria; phylum Pseudomonadota; class Gammaproteobacteria; order Burkholderiales; family Neisseriaceae; genus Neisseria; species Neisseria dentiae_B. Next base: position 1,544 of record JBHALY010000104.1, on the reverse strand, counting down.
ACGGCAACATCGGCTTTGTGTTTCTCGTTTAAATTGCTGTTTTTCACATCGGTTTTGCTGACGCCCGCGCCGATTTCAACGGAGGGGCCGGTAAATGTGTTGGACAGCGGCTGGGCGGAAACCGCAGCGGCAGAACCCAAAGCCAAAACAGTCAATAACGCTTTTTTCATTGTTTATACTCCTATCGGGATAAAATACGGCGGCGCAACCGCGCCTTCCGTGAACACAGTATTGCGCCGGCCGCGCCGTGCCACAAGCGGCAAAAGGGCGGAATTACACGATTTCGCCACCGCTTAACGTTTGTAATTTAAGAACTTTTTGTGATTGTGCAAAGGCAGAAACTATTTCGAACGGCTTATGTTGAGCAAATATTCGCTGCCAAGGCGCTGAAACCGCTGCAAAAAAATATATTATCGGCATGGCGCTTGCCGCCGCCGTGTTCCCGCGCTTGCAGGCCGTCTGAAAAAACCGCACCAACCGCCCGCAACAGGGTTTACACTTGCCGGTGTGGTTTTTTGCCGCCAATATGCGTATCTTTTACACAAAACAAGCCGGCCGGGGCATATATAAACCAAACCGCCGCCGGCCGTTAACCGATTCAGCCGACAAAGGAAACACCATGAAAAAACTAACCGTTCTCGCTTTTTTACTCGCCGCCCCGTTTGCGCAGGCCGATGCCGTTTCCGACGAACTGTTGAGCGCGCAGGCCGCCTACCGCGCCGCCCTGAAAACGCAGCACAGCAGTAGCAGCCGCATCGCTTCGCTGCAATCGGGCATTTCCAACGCCCAGTCGCGCATTAAGCAGGCCGAGGCCGATATCGCCAAAATGCAAGGCGAGTTGCAGGAAGAAACCGCCAAAAAAGCGCAGGCCGACAGCGCACTCGAAGCGGCCGGCCGCCGTTTGGACGCTGCCTGGCAGGCCTCGCGCGATGCGCGCGCCAAACAGTAAGCCGGAATTTCGGCAGAACGCAAACAACGAAAATTTCAGGCCGTCTGAAATATCCAACCGCCGTCATACTCGGGCTTGCTCTGAAAAAACAAAAATACCCGGTTCAAGCCCGGGTATGACGGCAGTTTCAAACCAACTGCCGAGGTGTGTTGCCGAGGCTCCGGCCCGATGCCGGAAAGCGGGGCAGTTCGATTACAGGGTGCGTTCCAGCAGGTTCAGCATATTCTGCCATGCCACTTCGGCATCGGCTTCGTTATAAGCCAAATCCACGCCGTTTTTCTCGCCGTTGCGGGTGGCCTGCGGGTTGGTGAAGCCGTGTTTGGCATAGGGGAACACATCAATATGGTAGCGCGCTTTGGCTGCGTCCATTTCTTCGCGGAAGGCTTCTACCGCCTCCATTGTTACCATCGAGTCCTGTCCGGCGTGTTCGATCAGCAGTTCGCCTTTGATAAAGCCTTCGCGGGCAGGCTCGGGCGTGGCGAGAATGCCGTGGAAGCTGGTTACGGCTTTCAAATCGTCGCCCCGGCGCGCCATATCGAGCACCACGCGGCCGCCGAAGCAGAAACCGATGGCGCCGATGCGGTTGCCGTCCACT
>JBHALY010000103.1:0-5451 GCA_041827905.1 Neisseria dentiae | reverse complement strand
GAGCGGCGAGAGGGCGTAGAAATAGCTGGCGCAATGCACGATGCCGTCGAGGCGGTTGCCGGTGGCCTCGGCAATGGTGGCGGCGAAACGGTCGAACTCGGCTTCTTCGGCGGTGAGCAGGTCGAAGCAGATGGCAAAAGGCTCGGGGCCGCCGGCGGCAACAATGTCGTCGTATATTTTTTCGAGTTTTTTCTGGTGGCGCGCCACCAGCACTACGGTGGCGCCTGCGGCGGCATAGGCTTTGGCCACTTGCTCGCCTATGCCTTGCGATGCGCCGGTTACCAGAATGATTTTGTTTTGCAAGGGGTTCATGCGGAATCCTTTTTTGTTTGGGTGTTGCGGTATTTTTCAGACGGCCTGTGTTGGTTTGGACAGCCAATCTTTGTTTCATTTTTAAGTGTAGCCGCTGCAACGTGCCCGCACAATCTATCAAACCAGTTAAGGCCGTCTGAAAACAAACAGGCGTTAAAAAGTGTTTTTGATGCCGCAGCAATCGTTGTGGCACACATCCGCCGCGCTCAAGCCCGATTGCACGGCGGCTTCGAGGGTGGAAGGGTAGCGCGGGTGCAGGTAGTCGCCTGCGGGGTAGATGCGGCGGCGGTGCAGCCACGATAAATCGGGCAGGGTGCGGGCAACGGTTGCGGCGGCGGTGGCGCGCTGTTCGGTAATCACGCGGGCGGCCAGCGGTTCGCCGAGATAGGGGCAGAGCGTTTTCAAATCGGCGTGCGCGCGCGAGACCCATTCTTCGGGTTTCAGACGGCCGATAAGGTCGGACACACTGATAACGGCCGCGGTTTCGTTGGCGGGCAGGCCCAGCGCGCCGCGGTGGATAAACCATTGCGCTGTGCCTTCGGCCAGGCCGGTAAGCGGGGCGGGCAGGTGCACGGTTTCGGCGTAGCGCAGATAAACGGTGGTGATGGCGTGGTAGCGGACGGCATGAAAAGCCGACAACACGGCATCGGGCGTTTCAGACGGCATCAGGGCGGCCGCATGATAGGGCGCAACGGCGAGCACGGCGGCATCGAAGGCTTGGCCGTTTACCGCCACCCGTCCGTCCGGCAGGTTGGCCAGCTGTGCCGCGCGTGTTTCCAAATGCACGGTTGCGCCGTGTGCGGCAAGGAATGCCAGCGCGGGTTCGGCGATGATGCTGCCCAAATCCTGCTTCGGCAGCAGGTAATCGCTGCCTTCCTTGCTTGCCCATACGCCGTCTTGCAACACGTTGCACAGCGTGCGCAGGCTGGCGTGTTCGAGCGGCGTGTTGAGTGCGCCCCACACCAAAGGCTGCCAGAAGTTGCCGCTGAGTTTGCGCGAAACGTTGCGTTCGCGCAGCCACTCGGCCGTGCTGATGTCGGGCAGCGGCGAGGCGTGGTATTGCTGCAAGGCGTGCATGTCGTTGAGCAGCTTGGTTTTTTCGCCGAAACGCAGGTTGCGGGCTTTGAGCAGGCCGAAGGCGATATGCAGCGGCGCGGGCAGGGAGGCCGTCTGAAACTGCAAACCGTCGGCCAGATGCCATTGCAGCGGCAGCCGCAGAAAGGCATCTTGTTCGCGCACACCGATCAACTGCATCAGCGCGAGCACGCCGTGATAAGCGCCGATCATGATGTGCTGGCCGTTGTCGAGAAAGCTGAATCCGGCCTGGTTGCCCGCAAGCATACGCGCCCGCCCGCCCGCCTGTTTGCCTGCTTCAAACAGGCTCACGTCGGCACGGCCGGCGAGCCGGGTGGCGGCGGAAAGGCCGGCCCAGCCTGCGCCGATAACGGCGATTTTCGGGCGGTGTACGGTGGGCTTCATGGGTTAAATCCGAACAGCCAGGTTTTCAGGGCAATGCGCTTTTTGCGCGGCGAAGGAATGGCGATTTTGTATTGCAACACATGTTGGGCACCGTCGCGCTCGATTTCGTTCAGTAAAGCAAAGTAAATGCTGCCCATCACCAGGCCGACCTTTTGGTTTTTGCGCTCTTCGCGCGGCAGCAGCGCCACGGCTTCGCGGTAGGTTCGGCGGGCGCGTTCGATTTGAAACGCCATCAGCTCGGCAAACTCGGGCGTGGGCGTGCCTTGCAGAACGGTTTGCGCGGGCACGTTGAAGCGCTGCAATTCTTCGGTGGGCAGATAAATGCGGCCGTTGCGCGCGTCTTCGCCCACATCGCGGATGATGTTGGTTAATTGCAGGGCGAGGCCCATTTTGTCGGCATAATCCAGCGTTTCGGGGCGTGAAAAGCCGAGTATGCGCGTAATCAGCCGCCCCACCACGCCGGCCACGCGGTAGCAGTAAAGCTGCAAATCTTCAAAGCGCCCGTAGCGCGCCTGCTCCAAATCCATCTGCATGCCGTTGATGATTTCTTCCAGCTCGCCGTGCGGCAGCGAAAAATCGCGCACTACGGTTTTCAGGGCTTGGCAGACGGGGTGTTCTGGCGTTTGGCCGTCTGAAAAAACTTTTTCCAAATCGGCACGCCACCAGTTGAGCGTGGTTTGGGCGACGTGCGGCTCGGAGCAGCCGTCCACCACATCATCGAGCTCGCGGCAGTAGGCGTATAAAACCGTCATCGCGTTTTGCTTGGGCTGCGGCAGAAAACGGAAACCCGCCAAAAAGCTGGATTTGCTTTCGGCGGCTTTTTGGCGGCAATATTCAAGCGGCTGCACGGCGGTTCCTGATTGGTTATTCGAATAAGGCGGGATTGTAGCGGGAAACAGGGGGGAGAACAATTTAAGCGGCCGTATGCGGCAGCCCAATAATTAAAGGCCGTCTGAAAAATGTTTTTCAGACGGCCTTGTGTGCCGGTTTATGTGCGGCGGGCGTTATCCCATACCTGTTGCAGGTAACTGAGGGTCAGGCTGCGGGTGTCGGCGACCACGGCAATATCGCTGCCCAAGTGCTCGGGGCTTCCTACGCCGACGGGCAGGGCGCCGGCCGATTTGATGGCGGTAATGCCCGCTACGGCGTCTTCGATACCGATACAGTCTCCGATGGATGTGCCCGTACCTTTCGCCGCGGCCAGAAAAATATCGGGCGCAGGTTTGGATAGGGCGACTTTGGCAGGGTCGGCGATGGCGTCGAAGTATGGGGTCAGCGCCATTTTTTCGAGTAGGAAGGGGCCGTTTTTGCTGGCGGAGGCCAAAGCGATTTTTTTGCCGGCAGCTTTTAGGTCCTGCAACAGCGCCAGAATGCCCGGATACACGTCGGCCGGGGTAATGGCCTGTATCATTTCGACATACCAGTCGTTTTTCTGCGTCAGAAGTTCGGCAAACCTTTCGGGCGTAAAGGCGTTTTGCAGGCCGCCGTGCGCGAGGATTTTTTTCAGCGAATCTTCGCGGGATACGCCTTTGAGCTGCTCGTTGAAACGGCGGTCGATGGCAATGCCCAGGCTGTCGGCCAGTTTTTTCCAAGCTTGGTAGTGGTATTCGGCGGTGTCGGTAATGACACCGTCCAAATCAAATAAGACGGCTTTGAAGGTCATCGCTTTATCCTTTCCGGCCCAAGGGGGCGGTGTGGGTGCGTTCGAGCAGCACTTTGCCGCCGTACACTTCGATTTCGATGGGTTCGCCTTTGAGCAGGGTAAGGGTAACGCTGCCGCCGACTTCGACTTTCAACAGGCGGCCGCGGTAGTTGATATGGAAGGCGTAGCCTTTCCATGCGGCCGGCAGGAAGGGGGCGAAGCTGAGTTTGCCGTTCCAGGTTTTCATTTGGGCGAAACCTTGCACGATGGCCAGCCACGAACCGGTCATGGAGGTGATGTGCAGGCCGTCGTCGGTGTCGTTGTTATAGTTGTCGAGATCGAGGCGGGCCGTGCGCTCGTACATTTCCACCGCTTTGGCCTCCATACCGAGTTCAGCGGCCAGAATGGCGTGGACAGACGGGGAAAGCGAACTCTCGTGTACGGTCATCGGTTCGTAGAATTCGAAATTGCGCCGTTTTTCGTCGAGGCTGAAACGGTCGCCGAAGAAATAAATGCCCTGCAAAACGTCGGCTTGTTTGATAAACGGCGAACGCAGGATTTTGTCCCACGACCATTTCTGGTTGAGCGGCAAATCTTCGGGTTTCAGGTCGGCTACGGGGCGGATGTCTTTATCGAGGAAGCCGTCGTGCTGTACGAAAACGGCCAGCTCTTCATCGTAGGGGTAATACATGTTGGCGATAATGTCCTGCCATTTGGCGGCTTCTGCGGCGGTAACGTTCAAGTCGGGGCGCGGGTGTTTTTCCAGCGCTTTGAGGGTGTAGTCGAGCACCCAAACCGCCAAGGTGTTGGTGTACCAGTTGTTGTTGATGTTGTTTTCGTATTCGTTGGGGCCGGTAACGCCGTGTATCATGTATTTACCGTTGCGTTTCGAATAATGCACGCGGTCCGCCCAGAAACGCGACACTTCCACGAGCACTTCCAAACCTTCTTTGGCAAGGTAGCTTTCGTCGCCGGTGTAGTTGGTGTAGTTGTAAATGGCGTAGGGGATAGCGCCGTTGCGGTGGATTTCTTCAAAAGTGATTTCCCATTCGTTGTGGCATTCGATGCCGGTAAAGGTAACCATGGGATACAGTGCGCCGGCAAGGCCTTGTTCGCGGGCGTTGTGCTGTGCCTGCGGCAGTTGGTTGTGGCGGTATTTGAGCAGGTTGCGGGTAACTTCCGGCTCGGCCAGCGATAAGTAGAGCGGCACGGCGTAGGCTTCGGTGTCCCAATAGGTGGCGCCGCCGTATTTCTCGCCGGTAAAGCCTTTGGGGCCGATGTTCAGGCGCGCGTCTTCGCCGTAATAGGTGGAGAATAATTGGAACAGGTTGAAACGGATGCCTTGCTGCGCCTCGTCGCTGCCCTCGATAACCACATCGGCGATTTCCCAGCGGCGCAGCCAGCCTTGCTCGTGCGCTTTGAGCAAATCTTCAAATGGAGTGTTTCGGATTTGCGCGGTCAGTTTGTCTGCGGCGGTTTCCGTTTCGGCCAAGCCGGCGTAATCGCGGCTGGTGGTAACCACCACGCGTTTTTCCAAGGTTTTCACGCCGGCGCCGACTTCCGTTTCAAAGGTGTTGCCCACTTCCCAATCGGTTTTCAGACGGCCTGTTTCGTTAAAGTCGCCTGCAAACGATTGCTGTGCGTTCACGATAAACTGGGGCACGCCGAACGGGTTGGCAACGGTTTGTGCGGCGATATGTGCGCCGCCGGTTTCCGCCTCTTGGTTGAGTACCTGCCAGAATTGCTCTTCATAGTTGGCGTCTTCATTGCGGACGTTGGCGTCAATCAGGGCTTGGATTTTCACTTGATGGCTGCTGCCGTCGGCGGAAACCGCTTCCCATTTGATTAATGCCAGCTCTTTTTGCGCCACCGACAAAAATTTGGTAACGGTAAATTTTACGCCGAGCACGGTAAATGTGCGGCGCAACACGCCGGCCTGCATATCGAGGCACACGGAAAAATCCCGCACATCGTTTGCTGCCAAGTCGACCTCCTGCCCGTCGACAAAAATTCTGGCT
>JBHALY010000102.1:0-5829 GCA_041827905.1 Neisseria dentiae | reverse complement strand
TTTTGGAATCGCGCTTTCCCAACGGCCGTTACGCCCAGCAGGCGCAGTTAGACACGGCTTATGCTTATTATAAGGACGACGAGCCGGAAAAAGCGCTGGCTGCCGTCGAGCGTTTCCAACGCAACCACCCTCAGCACCCGAATATGGATTATGCCTTGTATCTCAAAGGCTTGGTGCTGTTTAACGAAGACCAGTCGTTTTTAAACAAATTAGCTTCGCAAGACTGGTCTGACCGCGATCCGAAAGCTAACCGCGATGCCTACCAGGCATTTGCCGAGCTGGTGGAACGCTATCCCAACAGCAAATACGCGCCCGATGCTACCGAGCGCATGGCGAAGCTGGTGGATGCTTTGGGCGGCAACGAAATCGCCGTGGCCCGCTATTATATGAAGCGCGGCGCATATTTGGCCGCCGCCAACCGTGCGCAGAAAATCGTTGAGCGTTATCAAAACACCCGCTTTGTGGAAGAATCGCTGGCGATTATGGAGTCTTCCTACCGCAAAATGAACAAAACGCAATTGGCCGACGATACCCGCCGCATTTTGGCGCAAAACTTCCCCAACAGCCCCTACCTGCAAAAACCGTGGAGCGAAAGCACCAGCATTCCGTGGTGGCGATATTGGCGTTAAGGTTTGATTTCAATAATTAAGCTATAAAAATTTAGGCCGTCTGAAAGCAAAAAACTTTCAGACGGCCTAAATTTTTATAGCTTGTATGTCAAATGAACAGGTTTCTATCCGTTTAACACGGCGGCAAACGCATCGGCCACATAATCTACGTTACTTTCGTTCAGACCCGCCACGCACATGCGGCCGGAGGCGACCAGATAAACCGCAAATTCGCTTTGCAGGCGCTGCACCTGTTCGGGGGAGAGGCCGGTGTAGCTGAACATGCCGCGCTGGGTGATGAAATAGTCGAAATTTCTGCCCGGCACTTTTTCAGAGAGCACTTCATACAATTTCTGCCGCATGGCGCGGATGCGGTCGCGCATGGCGTAAACCTCGCCTTCCCATTGTGCGAAAAGCTCGGGCGTGTTCATCACGTCTGCCGCGATATAGCCGCCGTGTGCGGGCGGGCTGGAATAGATGCGGCGCACGGTAAACTTGAGCTGGCCGAACACCAAGGCGGCCTCTTCTTCGCTGGTGCATACCACGCTCAGGCCGCCGACGCGTTCGCCGTAGAGCGACAGGTTTTTAGAAAAAGAATTGCTGACAAACAGCGGCAAACCCATCGCAACGGCTTTGCGGATGGCGTAGGCATCGCTGTCGAGATTTTCGCCGAAACCTTGGTAGGCGATGTCCATAAACGGAATCAGTTTGCGGGTTTGCACGATTTCGAGCACCGCATCCCATTGTGCGGGCGTCAAATCCACACCGGTGGGGTTGTGGCAGCAGGGGTGCAGCACCAGCACGCTGTGTTCGGGCAGGCTTAAGAAAAAGGCCAGCATTTCCTCGAATTTCACGCCGCCGGTTTCGGAGTCGTAGTAAGGATAAGTGCCCACTTCAAAACCTGCGCCCTCGAAAATGCCTTTGTGATTGTCCCAAGTGGGATCGCTCACATAGGCTTTGGCTTTGGGAAACCAGCGGTGCAGAAAATCTGCACCCACTTTGAGCGCGCCCGAGCCGCCTAGGGTTTGGATGGTGGCGATACGGTTTTCTTTCAATGCCGTGCAGTTGGCGCCGAACAGCAGTTTCTGCACGGCGCGGCGGTAGCTGTCCAAGCCCTCCATCGGCAGATAGGGGCGCGGCTGCGCGGCTGCGGCACGTTTGGTTTCGGCGGCCCGCACCGAATCCAGCAGCGGCAGCTTGCCGTTTTCGTCGAAATAAATGCCGATGCCGAGATTTACTTTGTGGCCGCGCGGGTCGTTGTTATAGGTTTCGACCAGGCTCAGAATCGGATCGCCGGGGTAGAAATCGATGTGTCGGAACATGGTTTTTCCTTTGTAGAGTGAATGGCAAAGATTTTGGCACAAGAGGCAGGGGTTGACAATTGCGGAATATATGATTGAAAAATGTGAACATGCCTAAACGATAAGGCCGTCTGAAAGAAATCTTTTCAGACGGCCTTATGCATTTCAAGCTTTATCTTGGGCAGATTGTAATCTGGGTATTAGGCGCGTTTGCGGAATTCGCCGGTGCGGGTGTCGATTTCTACTTTGTCGCCGTTTTCAACGTAAGACATCACTTGGATTTCGGTGCCGCCGACCAAACGGGCGGTTTTCATGACTTTGCCCGAAGTGTCGCCTTTAACGGCCGGTTCGGTGTATTCCACTTCGCGCACGATGATGGTGGGCAGCTCCACGGAAATCGGGTTGCCTTCGTAGAAGGTTACTTCGCACACGTCTTCCATGCCGTCGACGATGAACTTCAGCGCGTCGCCGATGTTTTCGGCTTCAACTTCGTATTGGTTGAACTCTTCGTCCATGAAAACGTACATGGGGTCGGCGAAGTAGCTGTATGTGCAGTTTTTGCGTGCCAACACGACAACGTCGAATTTGTCGTCGGCTTTGTAGATGGTTTCGGTGGCGGCGCCGGTGAGCAGGTTTTTCAGCTTCATGCTCACTTTGGCGGAAGAGCGGCCGCCTTTGATGTATTCGGTTTTTTGTACCACCATCGGGTCGTTGCCGACCATAAATACGTTGCCGGCGCGCAGTTCTTGTGCGGTTTTCATAGTGTTTCCAATCGGTATTCAGTGAAAAATAAAACGCGTTATTTTAGCGGTGTCGGTTGAATTTGGCTAGTTTTTCTATGGCAGAAGGCTGGGAAAACAGGTGTTTTTGCCAATCCGCCACGCTTTTTTGCCAGTTTGTGCCGTGGCTTTGCAGTGTTTGCCAGGCTGTCAGGCGTTGTGCGGCGGTAAGGGCGGCGGCACCGTTGAGTTCGTTTGAGAGCGTCTGGTGGGCGGTGCGGACGGCTTCGGGATAGTACGCATAAGCCCTATCCCAAAACGCGTGCAGTTTTTCGATGTGCGCCGCTTCTTCCTGCGGGTAGATGTGCCAGAAAAAGGGCTTGGCGGCAAACTGGGCGCGCACGAAGCTGTCTTCGCCGCGCACAATCAGGCCGTCTGAAAGATGCAGCAGGCGGTCGAAATCGTGTTGCGGCACGAAGGGGATGCGGATTAGGGTAACGCAGGCCGTCTGAAACCTGTCGCCCGCCTGTTGCAGGGCATGATATGGAACGGCTTCGGCTGCTTTCAGGCTGTTGATAATTTGCCCGCCGGCCAGCAGCAGGGTGACGGGTTCGCCGTTTTGCCGCCACATCTCCAGCCATTCGGCCCAAGCGGGGCTTTCGTAGCCGAACAGCAGCCATTCGGGTGCGGTTTTTTCGGGCAGCATCAGGCGGGTGCGCCATTCGGCGGTGTTGAAACAGCTGCGCTCGGCGTAATCCTGTTCGCGCAGCAGTCCGCCGCTTTTTTCGCTGAAGCCCATAAACCAGAAATATTTTTGCAGGCCGTTTGCCTGCGGCGAGGGTAGGGCGTGCAGGCGCTCGTTGCTGGTTTCGGCGCTCAGGTATTCCCAATTCAGCCATAGCGGCCGGGCTACGGTTATTGCCGCCGTTACGTTTGGCGGCAGGTCGCAGGCGAAGGTTTCGATAACGGTGTCGGGCGGCGGGGCGGATTCGAGGTCTTCTGCACGGTTGGGGTTCCACAGGCGGATATGGATATTTTGGTGCGTGCAGGGCGGGGCGGGCAAATCGGGGCAGAGTGCGCGAAGGGCTTCGGCATCGTCGATCCATAAATACACTTGCCAGCCGAGTTCGTTGCGGAGCATTTGTGCCAGCCGCCACGACACGCCGATGTCGCCGAAGTTGTCGATAACGGTGCAGAAAATCCAGCAAACGGTTACGGGTTCGGTTTTCGGGGGCAGGCAGGTTTGGCGTTCGGAAGGCATGGTCGGTTTTGGTAAATCTTTGCGTGGCGTGAGATTATCGCTTCGGGGTGTTTTGTCAAGAAAATATTTTCTTTATCCACATTAATAGTTACGGTGTTGATAAGTATGCAAAATAAGGGGCTTGACAACTGTTTAAATTAGTTATTTATTTGATATATATGTATTTTTTATTTGGGCTTAATTTTTGTGCAACAATATGCAACGCTTGATTTTGCGGGGAAAACGCGGGGATTTCACAAACTTTCCACACAGTTATCCACAGCTTTTGTGAGTAAGCTTTAAAGGCTTGATTGGGATTGGGTTTATATTGATGTCATATAAAAAAGGCCGGCTGAAAACGGAAACTTCGTTTTGTTTTCAGACGGCCTGTGCTGTGTTTGGTTTAACGGTGTTTACTTCACTTGGCGCAGATAGTTCAGCAGCAGCGGCACGGGGCGGCCGGTGGCGCCTTTGTCTTTGCCCGATTTCCACGCGGTGCCGGCGATGTCGAGATGCGCCCACGGGTAGTCTTCGGTGAAATACGACAGAAACGTGCCTGCGGTAATCGTGCCTGCGCCGGGGCTGCCGATGTTGGGCAGGTCGGCGAAGTTTGATTTGAGCTGCTCTTTATAGGTGTCGAACAGCGGCAGCTGCCAGGCTTGGTCGCCGCTTTCGCGCGAGGCGGCCAGCAGGCTGTCCACCAGCTCCTGATTGTTGCCCATCACGCCGCTGACGTCATGGCCGAGGGCGACGATGCAGGCGCCGGTGAGGGTGGCAACGTCAATCACGGCTTTGGGTTTGAACTGTTCGGCGTAGGTGAGCGCGTCGCACAGAATCAGACGGCCTTCGGCATCGGTGTTGAGCACTTCGATGGTGAGGCCCTTCATGCTTTTGACGATGTCGCCGGGCTTGTTGGCTTTGCCGGAAGGCATATTTTCGCAAGTGGGCACGATGGCAATCAGATTGACGGGCAGCTTGAGTTTGACGGCGGCGCAGAAAGTGCCGATAACGCTGGCCGCGCCGCACATATCGTATTTCATTTCGTCCATATTCAGGCCGGGTTTGAGCGAAATACCGCCGGTGTCGAAAGTGATTCCCTTGCCGACCAATACCACCGGGGCGGCTTCTTTGTTTTCGGCACCGAAATAGGAAAGTTCGATCAGATATGGCTTTTGCTTGCTGCCTTTGGCAACAGACCAAAACGAGCCCATGTGTTTTTTAATGTAGTCTTTGCCGAGAATTTTAGCGGTAACGCCAAGTTTTTTGGCTTGTTTTCGGGCGGTTTCGGCCAAGTATTCGGGCGTGCATTCGTTGGGTGCGGCGTTGCCCAAATTTTTGCAGAGTGCCATGCCGTATAATTGGGCGTCGACCAAGGTTAAGGCCGTCTGAACGGCTTGGCTGTGCTGCCTGCTGAAAAATTCCGCCTGGGCGAGCTTGGCCGGTTTGGCTTCTTTTTTGTAGCGGTCGAAACGGTAAACGGCGTTGCCGAACGCCAGCGCGAACACTTCGGCAACCAAGGCGGCGGCTTCTTGATTAAACGGCGCGAGACAAACGTTTACCGATTCTTGCTTCTGCGCCCACGCGGCGGCTTCTGCGGCGGCTTTGGCCACGGTTTCGCGCTTGGTGTCTTGCAGGCGCACCACGGCCACGGCTTTCAGGCTGCCGTTTTCGGAAATTTTGGTTTCGGCGAAGGCTTGGTCTTTTTCTAACGAACCGCAGAGCAGGGCGGCGGTTTCGTTATCGCTGTTCTCGCTGCACGGGCAGGCGTCTTCGCAAATATAGAGCAGGGCGCCGGCGGTGTGCGGCTGCAATTTTTCGGCTTTTGTGCTAAATTCCACGCTGATTCTCCTAGATGAGCGGTTATCCCTAAAGAATTTTTTCAGACGGCCTTACTTATATTTACAGGCCGTCTGAAACATATCGGCCTGATTGTACTCTATCATCGGTCTGCCCGAAACCTC
>JBHALY010000101.1:0-2621 GCA_041827905.1 Neisseria dentiae | reverse complement strand
TTCATCACGCGCAGCACTTCGCCCACCATTTCGGGGTCGAGCGCCGAAGTCGGTTCGTCGAACAGCATCACGCGCGGCTCCATCGCCAGGCCGCGGGCAATCGCCACCCGCTGCTGCTGGCCGCCTGAAAGCTGGCCGGGCATGGCGTCTTTTTTATGCGCCAAACCCACGCGTTCGAGCAGCTCCATCGCTTTTTTCTCGGCCTGCCCGCGGCTTTGCTTTTTCACTTTCATCGGCGAGAGAATGATGTTTTCGAGCACGCTCAGATGCGGATAGAGATTGAAACTCTGAAACACAAAGCCCACCTCTTCGCGCACTTTGTTCAAATCGGTTTTCGGGTCGGCCACGTTCATGCCGTCCACCCAGATTTCGCCGCTCTCAATGGTTTCGAGCTGGTTGACGGTGCGGATTAAGGTGGATTTGCCGCTGCCCGAAGGCCCGCACACCACCACCACTTCGCCCTGCTTCACTTCCAGATTCACGCCGTTGATCACGTGCAGATCTTTAAAGTGTTTGTGTACGTTTTTGAATTTGATCATTTTTTATTATCCTGTTTTCAGACGGCCTGTTGAACCAAATAATTGCTCAGTTTCACATACAATTCCGGCGCGATATGTTCGGCCCTGTCTTGCGGGTTGATGCCCACGGCCTGCAAATCTTCATCGGCGGCCATGCCTTTCAGATTGTTGCGTATGGTTTTGCGGCGCTGGGCAAACGCCTGTTTGACCAGTCTGGCAAAATGCCCGAAATCTTGCGCCTCGCCGATCCGGTGTTTGACGGGAATCATACGCACCACCGCCGAATCCACTTTCGGCGCGGGGTCGAACGATTCGGGCGGCACGTCGATTAAGGTTTCCATCTCGAAAAAATATTGCAGCATCACGCTCAAACGGCCGTAGTCGTTGGTTTTCGGCCTCGCCGTCATGCGCTCGACCACTTCTTTTTGCAGCATAAAGTGCATATCGGCCACATCGTCGGCCACTTCACTCAGGCTAAACAGCAGCGGCGTGGAAATATTGTAGGGCAGGTTGCCGACGATTTTCTTTTTGCCCGCCACGCTGTTGAAATCGAATTGCAGCACGTCGCCCTCGTGTATCACCAGCTTATCGGCAAACGGCAGCGTTTTCAGACGGCCTACGATGTCGCGGTCGATTTCGACCACATGCAGTTTGTCGAGCTTTTTCGCCAACGGTTCGGTAATCGCCGCCAGGCCGGGGCCGATTTCAATCACCACATCACCGGGCTGCGGGCGCACGGCGTTGACGATGTCGTTGATAATGCGTGTGTCCTGCAAAAAATTCTGCCCGAAACGTTTGCGGGCCTTGTGTTCTTTCATACGGTTTCTTCAACTCGGTTTCAAGCGCGTATTGTAGCGCAAAACGGCATACCGTGCGGCGGGCGGAATCTTTTTCAGACGGCCTGATGCGCTGCCTCTCAACATCTGCCGCCGAAAGGTTTATGATGCAGCCGAAACACCCCCGATTAAACCGCCGCGCACGTTTTGATGCGCCCTTCCGCTCCTGCTAGGAAACCGAAATGGATTTATTCAACACCCGCAGCATCACGTTCGACGACCCCATAGAAATGCTCTATGCCTGCCACGGCAAAGTGCGCAACTTCTGCAAACAGGTGCAGATGCTGCCTGACTATATCGCCGCCAACGGGCGCAACGACGCGGTGTTGCAGGCAGTGCAACAGATCAGCCAATATTTCAACACCGCCGCGCCGTTGCACCACCAAGACGAAGAAGAGGATTTGTTCCCGCTGCTGCTGCGCCATTTTCCGCACACCCGCAGCAGCATCGAAGCGCTGCAACGCCAGCACGAAAGCCTGCACGCCAACTGGGCGGCGGTGGCGCGCGAATTTGCCGAACTCTCGACCGACCCCGCCTACCGCCTGCAAGCCGACGTGCTCCAACGCTTCTGCGCCGGCTACGATGCCCATTTGGCGCTGGAAGAACCTTTGTTTGAAACCGGCAGAAACCTGCCCGCGCAGGCATTGGCCGAAGCCGGAAAAAATATGGCCGCGCGCAGAAAAGTTTGAGGCTTGCCGCATTTCAGACCGAAACCTTTGAGAAAACACTGCAAGGCCGTCTTAAATAAATACCGTCATACTCGAATAAATACCGTCATACTCGGGCTTGACCCGAGTATCTGCTATTTCTTTTGAACAAAAAGATACTCGGGTCAAGCCCGAGTATGACGCATATCTTTTAATAACGTTTTTTGATTTTTGCAAAGGCTGAAACCTTTGCAAAAATCATTGGAGCCGTCTGAAAACTTAAACACGATTCCAGTAACCCCCGTTCGTCATTGCCGGGCTTGGCCTGGCAACCCAGCGCCGGATGTTTCTGAAGTATCCACTTTTCGCCTGAACGGCAAATGCCGGATTATCGGGTCAAGCCTGATAATGACGGAATTAAACATTTCAGACGGCCTCAATGGGTTTTGCAAAGGTCTCAGGCTTTTCAAGCAGGATAACCCGCACCCAAAACGCGCGGCCCGCGTGCGCCGGTTGCGCGGTAAGGGTTGCCGGGCAGGCGGTTTACCCAAGCGGCGGCGAGCCAGCCGAAGGCGGCGGCTTCCACCCATTGCGGGTCGAGATTGAGCGCGGCGGTGCTG
>JBHALY010000100.1:0-5596 GCA_041827905.1 Neisseria dentiae | reverse complement strand
GTTTCAGGCATCGCGGTTGATTTCGGTTTCCAAGCGGATAAAAGCCTCGATCATGGCGCGCCAAACGGCTTCGGCCACATCGGGCGACAAACCTGCCGCAGCGGCCTGCTCGCGGCGGGTGCGGATTACCTGCGCCACCCGTTCGGGCGCAGCCACGGCGCGGGCGTCGTTTTTCGGTTTCAGACGGCCTGCCTGCTCCACCAAAACCTGTCTGCGGGCAAGCAGGTCGATTAATTGCCGGTCGATGCCGTCGATGGCCAGGCGTACTTCGGTTAAATCCATATTTGCTTTCCTGTGTCGGTTATCCGGGTATCAGTCGCCTGCCGAAGATATGCAGCAGCAGGCCGCAGACAACCGTTATGATACCCAACCAGTGCCAAATGCCCAAACGTTCGTCGAGTACCACATAGCCGACCAGCAGGGCAACCACGGGAACCAGCAGCGCAAACGGGGTGATTTTGCCCGCCGGATGCCGCGAGAGCAGCGCGCCCCAGCCGCTGTAGCCGATCAGGCTGGCTGCGTAGGCCAGAAACAAAATGCCGGTGATGCCTTTCCAGCTCAGGTTGGCAAGGTGTTGTTGCACTCCGCTGAAACCGTATAGTGCGAACGAAACCGCCGTAAAAGCGAGCAGTGCCGAAAAACTGCCCCAAATCACGAGCGACAAGGCGTTCACTTTTCCGATGCGTTTTACCACGATGTTGCCGCAGGCCCACGAGGCCGCCGCACCGAACACCGGCAATAAAGCGCTAAACGGCAGTGCGCCTTGGTAATGGCCGATGCCGATCAACACCAAACCCGCCGCCGCCGTAAACATCCCCCACAGGTGGTTGGCCAACACAGGTTCGCGCAACAGCACGCCCGCAATCAGCACGGTGAAAAACACTTGGGTTTGCAACATCAGCGCAGCCAGACCGGTGGGCAGGCCCAAATCCAGCGCGGTAAACATCAGCCCGAACTGGCCGAAACTGATGGTTAGGCCGTATAAAGCGAGCAGATGCCACGGTACGGCAGGCCGTTTGAAAAACAACACCGCCGGAAAAATCACGCATAAAAAGCGCAGCATACCCAAAACCATGGGCGGCACTTCGTTAAGGGCGATTCTCATAAACAGAAAGTTTACGCCCCAGATGGCGATAACCAGAAAAATCAGGCAGAAGTCTTTAGCGTTCATAAGTGTTGTGCGGCAAACGGGCGGTTTTCCGTTTCAGACGGCCGGTGTAGGATGTTGCGTATTGTAGTTTGATGAAACCGATTGTGTATAAAAAACTTTTTTCAGACGGCCTGTTGCAGATTAGCGGTTTCAAACTATGGATTATTCCCGCGATTAATGGTATTTTCGCCTTAACTTTGCCGCAGCAGCCGCAGCAGAGCACAATGAGAAAAATATTTTAGGAGAATCCAATATGGCATACAACTATACCCGCACCGCCGGTTTGCAGGTGGATAACCATCTTTATCAGTTTGTCGAAGATGTGCTGGCCAAGCATCCGAATGTGGAATCAGCCGCATTCTGGCAGGGCCTTACCGATTTGGTGCGGAAGTTCGCCCCGCGCAACCGCGCCCTTCTGGAAAAGCGCGACCGCATTCAGGCCGAAATCGACGCCTGGCACAAACAAAACCCCGGTGCCGTGAAAGACGAAGCGGCCTATCAGGCATTTTTGAAAGGCTTGGGTTATCTGGTTGATGCGCCCGCAGAATTCAAAATCGCCACCGCCAATGTCGACCGCGAGCTTGCCGAGCAGGCCGGGCCGCAGCTGGTGGTGCCGATTAACAACGCCCGCTACGCACTCAATGCCGCCAACGCCCGTTGGGGCAGCCTTTACGATGCGCTTTACGGCACCGACGCCATCGATCAGAGCGGCGATTTGGCGCCCGGCAAAGGCTACAATCCCAAACGCGGCGATGCCGTGATTGCGTTTGCCCGCGAATTTCTCGACAGCAGCATTCCGTTGGCGCAAGGCAGCCATAAAGACGTTGCGGCCTACACCGTTTCGGAAGGCCGTCTGAAAGCCAAACTGAACGACGGCAGCGAAAGCGGCCTGGCCTCGCCCGAACTCTTCGCAGGCTACAACGGCAGCGCCGACGCGCCTTCCTCGCTGCTGTTTCTGCACAACGGCCTGCACATCGACATTCTCATCGACAAAAACAGCCCCATCGGCAGCCAAGACCCCGCCGGCGTGAAAGACATCATACTCGAAGCGGCCTTGAGCACCATCATGGACTGCGAAGATTCGGTGGCCGCGGTTGACGGCGAAGACAAAGCGCTGGTGTACGCCAACTGGCTCGGCCTGATGACCGGCACGCTCACCGAAGAAGTGGAAAAAGGTGGCAAAACCTTCACCCGCAGCCTCAATGCCGACCGTGCCTACACCAAGCCCGACGGCAGCGGCAGCTTCAAACTCCCCGGCCGCTCGCTTTTGTTTATCCGCAACGTCGGCCATCTGATGACCACACCCGCCGTGCTCGATGAAGCGGGCAACGAAATCCCCGAAGGCATACTCGACGGCGTGATGACCGCCCTGATCGCCCCCTTCGACCTGAACCGCAGCGAAAACAAAAACAGCCGCTCCGGCTCGGTGTATATCGTGAAGCCGAAAATGCACGGCCCCGAAGAAGTGGCGTTTGCCAACGAATTGTTCGCTGCCTTTGAAGATTTGACCAAACTGCCGCGCAACACCCTGAAAATGGGCATTATGGACGAAGAGCGCCGCACCTCCGCCAATCTTGCCGCCTGCATCCAGGCCGCCAAAGAGCGCGTGGTGTTCATCAACACAGGCTTCCTCGACCGCACCGGCGACGAAATGCACACCTCCATGCAGGGCGGCGCATTTATCCGCAAAGGCGATATGAAGTCGAGCAAATGGATTAACGCCTACGAGTTAAACAACGTTCAAACCGGCCTGCAATGCGGCCTGCCGGGCAAAGCGCAAATCGGCAAAGGCATGTGGGCGATGCCCGATTTGATGGCCGAAATGCTCAAACAGAAAATCGGCCACCCCAAATCCGGCGCCACCACCGCCTGGGTGCCGTCGCCCACCGCCGCAACCCTGCACGCCCTGCATTACCATCAGGTGAACGTGTTCGACGTGCAGAAAACGCTGCTCGCACAACCGTCGCAAAACCATACCGACGATTTGCTCACCATTCCGTTTGCCGCAGAACGTAACTGGTCTGCCGCCGACATCCAGCAGGAACTCGACAACAACTGCCAGGGCATACTCGGTTATGTGGTGCGCTGGGTGGAGCAGGGCGTGGGCTGCTCGAAAGTGCCCGACATCCACAACGTCGGCCTGATGGAAGACCGCGCCACCCTGCGCATTTCCAGCCAGCACATCGCCAACTGGCTGCTGCACGGCGTGGTGAGCGAAGCGCAGGTGCGTGAAACGCTGGAACGCATGGCCGGCGTGGTGGACAAGCAAAACGAAGGCGACGCCGCCTACACGCCGATGGTCGGCCGTTTCGCCACCTCGCCCGCTTTCCTCGCCGCCTGCGATTTGGTGTTTAAAGGCACAGAACAGCCCAACGGCTATACCGAGCCGCTGCTGCACCACTGGCGCCGCGTAGCCAAAGCAGGTTGAGCCTTTTAACGGTTTTGATACAGCCCAACAGGCCGTCTGAAAATTTTTTCAGACGGCCTGTTCCGTTCTGAAAACCTTGATGCTATGATGTGTAAATAATAACTTAAAGAATAATCATATGAGTATCAAACAATGGCCGGAAGGGGAAAGGCCGCGCGAAAAACTGTTGGCGCGCGGCGCAGGGGCGTTAAGCGATGCCGAGCTGCTCGCCGTTTTATTGCGGGTGGGCACGCGGGGCATGAGCGCGGTGGATTTGGCGCGTTATCTGCTCAATGAATTCGGCAGTTTGGGGAAATTGCTGAGTGCCGATGCCAAAACCCTGTCGGCACACAAAGGCATGGGTTTGGCGGGCTATACGCAGTTTGCGGTGGTGCGCGAAATCGGCCGGCGCGTGTTGGGCGAAGAGTTGCAGGAAAACACCGTTTTCAACCGCCCGCAAGACGTAGCCGACCTGCTGCGCCTGCATTTGGGGCACGAACGGGTGGAAGTGAGTGTGGCGCTGCTGCTTAACCGCCGCAACCAACTGATTGCCCTGCACGAGCTGTCGCGCGGTACGGTGGCGGAAAACACGGTGTATGTGCGCGAAATCGTGAAGCTCTCGCTCGAGCATTACGCCGCCGCCGTGATTATCGCCCACAACCACCCCGGCGGTTCGCCTGAACCTTCGCAAGCCGACATCGCCTTCACCCGCCGCCTGGCGCAGGCATTGAATCTGGTGGACGTGGTTTTGCTTGACCATTTCATTGTTACGGCACGGCAGGCGGTGTCGCTGCATGAGCGCGGTTTGATGGGTGGGGAAACGGTGGAAAAGGAACAGGCTGAGACCTTTGCAAAAATACCTTAAGGCCGTCTGAAATGCTTAAATCCCGTCATTCCCGCGTAGGCGGGAATCCAGATGGAAATATTGAAGCATTGATTAAACAAATACTCGGATGCCAAGCGTCTGGATTCCCGCCTACGCGGGAATGACGGAGTTCAGATTTTTTAGATAGCAATTTGAATTTTGCAAAGGTCTCAGGCTGCGGTTTTATAAAAATTATGAGGCCGTCTGAAATGTTTCAGACGGCCTCATAATTTTCCAAGCCATATCTGCACACTCGGGCTTGACCCGAGTATCTGTGATTTCTTTTGCAGCCGTTTCAGATACCGATTAAGCCCGGATATAACTTCGGTTTTAAAGAAGCTCTCGGCAGTGTTTTGCAAAAAGCCCTTGCTTTCACGACGGCTGGTGCAGCAACGGCAGCTTAACCTTGTGTGAGCAGGTTAAGCGCTTCGCGGTATTTTTCCACCGTTTTGCAGATGATTTCATCGGGCACTTTCGGTGCGGGTGCCTGTTTGTTCCAGCCGCTTTGCTCCAGCCAGTCGCGCACAAACTGTTTGTCGAACGAGGGCGGGTTGGTGCCGACGCGGTATTGGCCGGCCGGCCAGAAGCGGCTCGAGTCGGGCGTGAGCACTTCGTCCATCAGCGTCAGCGTGCCGTTTTCGTCGAGGCCGAACTCGAATTTGGTGTCGCAGATGATGATGCCGCGGGTTTCGGCGTATGCGGCGGCTTCGGTGTAGAGCTGAATGGCTTTGCGGCGCACTTCGGCGGCCAGCTCTTTGCCGATGATGGCTTCGCATTCTTCAAAGTTGATGTTTTCGTCGTGATCGCCCACGGCGGCCTTGGTGGAGGGGGTGAAAATCACTTCGGGCAGCCGCTGCGCTTCCTGAAGGCCTTCGGGCAGCTTGATGCCGCAAACGGCACCGGTTGCTTGGTAGTCTTTCCAGCCGCTGCCGGCAAGATAGCCGCGCACGATGGCTTCCACTTTAACCGGCGTGAGCTTTTTGGCAACCACGGCGCGTTTTTCCAACGCGCGCGCTTCGTCTTCAGGCAGCACGTCGTAAACAGTATCGCCGGTAAAGTGGTTGGGCATGATGTGGGCGAGTTTGCCGAACCAGAAATTGGAAATTTGAGTGAGGATTTCGCCTTTGCCGGGAATCGGGTCGTCAAGAATCACATCGAAGGCGGAAAGGCGGTC
>JBHALY010000099.1:0-6594 GCA_041827905.1 Neisseria dentiae | reverse complement strand
CGCCAACAGGGCTTTTTTCACCAGCGCAAACTGGCCGGTTTCAAGGTAGCGCAGGCCGCCGTGCAGCAGTTTGGACGACGATTGGCTGGTGTGCGCCATCACGGTGTCCTGCTCGAACAGCGTAACGGCGTGGCCTTGTTTGGCCGCTGCCCAAGCGGTGCACGCGCCTATGATGCCTGCGCCTGCTACGGCGATTTTCATATTCAGACGGCCTTATCAGTAAACCAGCGGCAGCGACACGGTTTTGTTGTCGCGGGCGGAAAGATAAGCTGCAATCAGAAGCTCCAGCGATTTCAAACCTTCGCGTCCGTCGGTAATCGGCTCGGCTTGGCCGCGCATCACGTCGATAACGTTTTTGTAGTAGAGCGGGTGGCCGAAGCCGTAAACCGAGGTGGTTTCGTAGTTGGCGGTTTTTACCTGCTCGTCGTAGTCGCGCGAGTCGGCGAAGTTCCATTCTTGGATTTCGTTAACCGCCACGCCGCCGATGCGCACGGTGCCGGTTTCGCCCAAAATGGTAATCGAGCCTTCGAGGTTTTTCGGGTAGGTGCACATGGTAACGGCCATTGAGCCGAGTGCGCCGTTGCGCCAGCGGATGTTGACCACGCCGGTGTCTTCGGTTTCGATGTCGCGGTGGGTGGAAATCATCGCCTGCACGTCTTCCACCGGGCCGATCAGCCATTCCATCAGGTCAACATAGTGGCTGGCCTGATTCATAAACGCGCCGCCGTCAAATTCCCAAGTGCCGCGCCAGCCGCCGCCCTGGTCGTAATATTCCTGCGGGCGCGTCCAAAACACGTTGAGATGCACCATGCAGATTTTGCCGAAGCGCTTTTCTTCTACGGCGCGTTTGAGCATTTGCAGGGTGGCGTTGAGTCGGTTTTGTTTCACCACAAACAGGCGTTTGCCTGCTTTGTCGGCCGCTTTCACCATGCGCTCGCCGTCGTGCAGGCGGGTGGCCATCGGTTTTTCGGTAACCACGTGGAAACCGGCTTCAACGGCCTGCACGGCCTGCTCGGGGTGTTGGCCGGAGGGGGTGGTGAGCACGATGATGTCGGCGTCGGTGGCGGCCAGCATTTCGGTGTAGGAAGCATAGCCTTTGGTGCCGGTGCGCTCTACGGCTTTTTGCAGGTTTTCGGGGTTGGTGTCGCACACGGCCACCACTTCGCAATCGTCTTTCAGGGTTTCGAACGAGCCGAAATGGTTGTTGGAAATGCGGCCGCAGCCGACCAGCGCAAATTTGATTTTTCGGTTTTGAATGGTTTCGTACATATTTGAATCCTATGATAGAGGCCGTCTGAAAAACACGGTCTTTTCAGACGGCCTCCCTTTAACTTTATGCTTTCACTACGTTATCGGTTTTGCCTTGGTATTTGCCGCGGGTGTCGATAATCAGTTTGGCGTGCTGCTTGAGCAGGTCGTAGTCGAATTTGTCGTGGTCGGTGGCCAGCACCACGCAGTCGAACTTCGCCACGTTTTCGGCCGTTAACGGCTCGCTCTTCAGGTCGAATTTGTGTTCGCGCATTTTCGGGAACACGGGCACGTGCGGGTCGCTGTACGACACTTCCGCGCCCAAATCGCGCAAGAGTTCCATCACTTCGACCGAGGGGCTTTCGCGCATATCGTCGACGTTTTTCTTATAGGCGATGCCCAAAACCAAGATTTTGCTGCCTTTGATGGAGCGGTTGTGGTCGTTGAGCGCCAGCGCGGTCTTGTTCACCACATATTCGGGCATGGCCGAGTTCACTTCGCCGGCCAATTCGATGAAGCGGGTGTTCACGCCGTATTCGCGCGCCTTCCAAGTTAAATAGAAGGGGTCGATGGGAATACAGTGGCCGCCCAAGCCGGGGCCGGGGTAGTAGGCCACGAAGCCGAACGGTTTGGTGGCGGCGGCGGAAATCACTTCGTGGATGTCGATGTCCATTTTGTCGGCCACGATTTTCATCTCGTTCACCAAGCCGATGTTGACGGCGCGGTGGATGTTTTCCAGCAGCTTGGTCAGCTCGGCCGCTTTGGTGGAGCTTACCGGCACCACTTTGTCGATGGCCGGTTGGTAAAGCGCGATGCCCACTTCCAAACAGGCGGGGGTGTGGCCGCCGATAACTTTCGGAATGGTGCGGGTTTCAAAATCGGGGTTGCCCGGATCTTCGCGCTCGGGCGAATACACCAAGAATACGTTCTCGCCCACTTTCAGGCCGCCTTCTTCCACGCGCGGCAGCAGCTCTTCTTCGGTGGTGCCGGGGTAGGTGGTGGATTCCAGCGACAACACTTGGCCGGCGCGCAGATAAGGTTTCACGGCATCAGTGGTGTCGATAACAAAGCTCATGTCCGGCTCGCGGTATTTGTTGAGCGGGGTGGGCACGCACAGAATCACCGCTTCCACTTCGCCGATGCGTGAGAAGTCGGTGGTGGCTTCAAACAGGCTGTTTTTGGCGGCGGCGATTTTGTCGGCGGGAATGTGCTCGATATAGCTTTCGCCGTTATTGAGTTTGCGCACTTTTTCTTCGTCGATGTCGAAGCCCAACACCTGATAGCCGATATCCACATAACGCAGCATCAGCGGCAGGCCGACGTAACCCAAGCCGACAATGCCGATTTTGGCCGATTTGTCGGCGAATTTTTGAATGGTGGTATTTTTCATGAAGGTATTCTCGTGTGATAAGAAAAAAGAATTTCGTAAGATGCAGATTCACATAATCAGACTGTTTTCAGAGGTGTCGGTTTCATCGAAACAGGCGTATGACGGGAAGTTTACACAACGGCAACAAATGATAGCCGCTCTTGTTAATATATGACAAACAAAAGGAGGCGGCGGCCTTTTTAAGAAATCGTGCGGGGCGGGTTGATGTTTGCCGATAAGTGTTTGAATGGATATTACAAAAGAATAAAACGCCCGAAAAAGCCGAAACCGCCCGGCTTGGCGGCGGGCGGTTTCATATTGGAAAGGTGCGGATTCGGTTTACAAAAATTTGCATCTTGACGGCGGTGAAAGTAACGCCTATGTGATATTTCAAAATATTTACAATAAAACAAGTTATTTTTGCAAAATCCATTTGATGTCGTTCCCCAACGGCGTTACCGACACGGTTTGCCAAAGCGGCGGCTCGGTAAGCGATTTCGGGTTTTCTGCTAGAGAAAACAAACCTTTGCCGTTTCCGCCTAAAATTTTCGGCGCTTGGTAGAGCACGATTTCATCAACCAAGCCGGCTTCAAGAAATGCGCCCGCCAATACGGCGCCGGCTTCCACCATCACTTCGCCGTAGCCTTTTTCTGCCAGTAAAACTAGTAGATTGTGCAAGTTTATGCGCCGATTGCTTTCAGACGGCCTTAAAATTTGCAAATGCTGATGGTTTGTGTATTTTTGCAAAGATTGGTCGCAATTGTTTAAAGTGGCGATGAGCGTGGGGCTGCCGCCGTCCTGCACCACGCGGCTGGAGAGCGGGGTTTGCAGGCTGCTGTCGAGAATCACGCGGGCGGGCTGGCGCAGGGTTGGGAAGGCGCGCACGTTCAGTTGCGGGTTATCGGCCAGCACCGTGCCGACGCCGGTAATCACGGCGCAGCTTTCGGCGCGCAGTATCTGCACGTCGGCGCGCGCTTCGGGGCCGGTAATCCATTGGCTGCGGCCGTCTGAAAGCGCGGTTTTGCCGTCGAGGCTGGCGGCGCATTTCAAGCGTACAAACGGGCGGCCGCGTTCGATACGCGAGAGAAAACCG
This sequence comes from Neisseria dentiae, assembly GCA_041827905.1. GTDB lineage: Bacteria > Pseudomonadota > Gammaproteobacteria > Burkholderiales > Neisseriaceae > Neisseria > Neisseria dentiae_B. Next base: position 2,884 of record JBHALY010000099.1, on the reverse strand, counting down.
CGGTTTAACGTGCGCGCTTCGGTTTCGAGCAGGCCGCATTCCACCTGAATGCCCGCTTCGCGCAGCATCGCCAAGCCTTTGCCCGCCACCTGCGGATTGGGGTCGGACATGGCCGCGACCACACGCGATACGCCCGCCCGAACCAGCGCTTCGGCGCAGGGCGGGGTGCGGCCGTAGTGGCTGCAAGGCTCCAACGTAACATAGGCGGTGGCGCCGCGCGCCATTTCCCCTGCCTGGCGCAGGGCGTGCACTTCCGCATGGGGTTCGCCTGCGCGCACATGGAAGCCCTGCCCTACAATCTGCGTGCCGCGCGCCACCACGCAGCCTACGCGCGGATTGGGCGAAGTGGAAAAACGCCCTTGTCCGGCGAGGGCAAGGGCGGTATGCATCATTTGCGTATCGTTTGCGTCAAACATTTTCAGACGGCCTCGGTTAGGGTTTTGTGTCTGCTGTAAATATTTCATGCCGTCTGAAAACAGGCCGCACGCATTGACCGGCTATGGTTGCGTTTTCGGTTTTCAGACGGCCTGACGGCGTTATTTCGCTAAATTCACATCTTTCAAAACAGCCGCCAATTCTTCCTGGCTGGCGGTGCTGCTTGAGGCGCACACGTTATACAGGCCGGTTTCGTAAATGGCGATACAGTTTTCGCGCAGCAGCGCGTTATCCGCGCCGTTTTGGGCGAAGCGGTAGTTCATGCGCGTGTCGGTGGCGGCGCCGGTTTGCACGTCGCTCAGCGATTTGTCGGCATCAAGCGCGGCTTTCAGGTTGGCGAAGTAGGTTTTGGCATCGGTTTTGGGTGCGCCCAAATTGGCAACATAAAGCGTGATGTCGCGGGTGTCGTCGCGTTGCAGCAGCGTCAATTCGCCCGCGGTTACGCCTGCGGGCAGCTCGCCGCCCGAAGCATCGGCAAAATTGCTGCCCTGAATCACGATGCTGATTTTGCCGTCGCTGCCGGTGAGGGTTTGCACGGCGGTTGCGGCATCGGAGGCTGCGGATGCCTGCGCGCTGTCGGCAGGCACGGAAGTTTCGACTTTCTGGCTGCAAGCGCCCAAACCTAAAACGGCGGCGGCAACCAAAACAAAAGCATAGGGTTTCATCAAATCAGGTTCCGTATGTGTTGTGAAAAAACGGTTTTCAGTATATCAAACTTAAACGCTTAATGCTTGCCTTCGCTGTCTTGGGGCAGGGTGGCGATGGCTTGGGTGAATTCCGACACGTCGTTGAAACTCTTATACACCGAAGCGAAGCGCACATAAGCCACTTGGTCGATTTTCGCCAACTCTTCCATCGCCATTTCGCCCACAAGCTGCGATGACACTTCTTTATGCCCCAGCCCGTATAAACGCTGTTCGATAAGCGCAACGGTGTCATCTATGGTTTCCGCGTCTATCGGGCGTTTGTGCAGCGCGCGTTCCAAGCTGGTGCGCAGTTTGTGGGGATTGAACGCCACGCGGCTACCGGTGCTTTTGATAATCTGCGGCATACGCATTTCCACCGTTTCAAATGTGCCGAAACGCTGCCCGCAGGCAGGGCAGCGGCGGCGGCGGCGGATGCTGTTGGTTTCTTCCAAAAGCCGCGAATCGGTAACTTGGGTGTTGGGGTTGTGGCAGAAAGGGCATTTCATAAGCGTTGCACGGCGGGTGGCTGTTGGGGGGATTGTAGCGTAAACACACTCTTGCCGTATAGAGAAAGCCCGTGCCGTTTGAGTGCGGGAGCGGAGCGGTGCTTTTTGATGTTTGGCAATAAGGCCGTCTGAAAATGTTTTTTCAGACGGCCTTGCTTTATTTCAGGCTGTTGAAGTTTCTGCGAAAGTAAACCAAGGCGGGTGCGGCGGTGTCGTGTACTTTGATTTCGCCGATTTCCACATAAAACACATGGTGGGTGCCGATGTCGTGTTGGGCGGTGATTTTGCCGTGCAGGTGGGCGAGTGCGCCTTCCACTTGCAGCTGGCCGGTTTGGCCGCGGTGCCAGATGTGGTATTCGAAGCGCTCTTCGGGCGACAGCGGGGTGAGGCCGGCGAAGTGTTCGGCGATGTCTTGCTGATCGGCGGATAACACGTTGATGCACAAATGGCTGTTGGCGGAAAGTATGGGAATGATGGCCGACTGGCGGTTGATGCACAGCAGCACGGTGGGCGGTTCGTCGGTGATGGGGGCGACGGCGGTCATCGTGATGCCGTAACGCCCCGCGCTGCCGTCGGTGGTGATAACGTGCACGCCGGCGGCGCATGAGGCCATGGCATCGCGGAAAGGTTGTTGCAGGGTGTGTGTGTCGGTCATGTGGTGTAGGGATTACGGTTTGTCGAGGTGCTCGCCGATGTGGGAGAGTTCGGCCAAAAGGCTTTGCAGTTGCAGCATTTTTTCTTTTGAAAACACGGTTTCGATGCGGTCGTAGCATTTATCGACTTCGGCGCCGAGCGAGTGGTAAAGCTGCTCGCCCTCGGCGGTGAGTTTCAGATAAACGCGGCGCTGGTCGTTGGAAGGCTTCAGGCGCACCAAAAGGTCGGCTTTTTCAAGGCGGGTGAGGATGCCGGTGAGGCTGGGGCGCAGAATACAGGCTTGGTTGGCCAGGTCTTGGAAATCCAGCGTACCGTTTTCGGCTAAAAGGCGGATGATACGCCATTGCTGGTCGGTTAGGCCGACATTGTGCAGAATGGGGCGGAACTGCGTCATCAGGGCTTCGCGTGCCTGAATCAGGCTGATGTTCATAGATGCGTGCTTCGAGGGGTGAGGCATGGCGGTTCTCCGTTGTTTTTCCGATGTAGTGGCTGTTGTGGCGTATTCGGGTGTTTCAGCGGCTAATATTATTCCAATACGCTGCGAATCTCAATGATATCCTGCAATAAGCATCGAAAAATATGTTTTCAGACGGCCTCGGGCGG